>JAJRRE010000110.1 GCA_024279745.1 Alphaproteobacteria bacterium | reverse complement strand
GTGCCATGTCGCGCAAGCGTTGTGCGGTATCAATTAAAACATCGCCAGCTTTGTCGGCCCAGGGCATCATGCGCACTAACGCCGATAGGGGCGTTGTCCCATGCGCATTGTCTGGCGGCGACGTTGTGCTCGCGCGCAATCCCATTGCGCCCACAGGAGGTAGAACTTTCAATGCAAAAAAAGTGATCCAGACATGTAAGCCCGGAATGATAATGCGCTGCTTGCTTGCCATCCCCAGATAGCCAATACGGGCCACACTGGCTGGCGGCAATGCAAAAATTGCGCGCGCCACTTGTCCCAGCCGCGTATCATCGGAGGTTAAGCCGGTACGCACCGCGCCTGGGACCAGCAATGAGACGGTGACACCGCTACCACTGAGTTCATGGCGCAACGCCAATGTAATGGAGCGCATAAATGATTTGGAGGCGCTATAAAGCGCAGTGCCAGGCGAGGGCAGTTCACCAGCCAGCGAGCCGACATTCAAGATGGCTCCGTTGCCCCGCGCGATCATTGCCGGCAGCACGGCACGACTTAGCGCCAGCGGCGCCGCCATGTTGGCGCGCATCAATGCGCCGGTCGCTTCAGTTGAATTTGTAGCAAGCGAACCAGACATCCAGCTGGCGGCATTATTAACCAAAACTGTGATCTCAAGGCTATGCGTGGCGATATAGTCGCTCACCTTCTTTGGCGCATCGTGCGCCGCCACATCAAGCACCAGACAATCAATCTGGACCTGGTGCTGCGTGCGAATTTGCGCGGCTGTCAACGCCAGGCGCTCCGTCCCTCGGGCGATCAACAATAGATTATGACCACGAGCTGCAAACTCAACGGCGAGCGCGCGGCCAATGCCCGATGAGGCCCCGGTGATCATGACCACTGGCCGCAATGTGGATGTGCTATCTGACGTGTGAGACGGTGTGTGCTGCATCATGGGGTGATGCCATTAGCCAGGCTGGTTGTACAATGCGGCATCAAATCACTGTGTTTTGCCAGATCAATCAAATGCAGCAGTCGTCATTTGTTAATCCCGCCGCGCTTGGCCCGCAAACCGCGCCAATAGGCCAGACGTTTATTTATTTCCCGTTCAAAGCCACGCTCCGGCGGCTCATAAAAAGTCTGCCGCCCCATTTGCTCGGGAAAGTAATTCTGTCCGGAAAAGCCTTCGGGCGTGTCGTGATCATATTCATAGCCTTCGCCGTAGCCCTCATCCTCCATCAACGACGTCGGCGCATTAAGAATATGTTTGGGCGGCGGTATCGAACCCGATTGCTTCGCCGCCCGCATCGCAGCTTTATAAGCCACATAGGCACCATTGGATTTGGGCGCCGTTGCCAGATAGATGGTAGCTTGCGCCAATGCCAGTTCACCTTCGGGCGAGCCCATAAACTGGTAAGCGTCCTTTGCTGCCATGGCCTGGGTCAATGCCGCCGGATCGGCAAGCCCGATATCTTCGACCGCCATACGCACCAGACGCCGCGCCAAAAACAAACGATCCTCGCCGCCATCGAGCATGCGCGCCAGCCAAGATAGCGCCGCATCGGGGTCTGAGCCGCGAATGGATTTATGCAAAGCGCTGACTAGATTATAATGCCCCTCAGCGGACTTGTCATAAAGTGGTGCGCGGCGCTGGACCAAAGAGGCAAGGCTGGCGCGGTTCATAACCTCGCCGTCCGACTTTGGTGCCGCGGCGCCCGCGGCGAAAATATCTTCAACCAGGTTCAGCACACTGCGCCCATCGCCGTCGGCCATGGCAACCAAGGCGCGGCGCGCATCATCATCAAGCGGTAATCCTTGCCCCTGCTCGGTTTCCGCGCGGGCGATCAATTGTTCAATGGCCGCTTCATCGAGCCGTTGCAAGCTAAGCACCGTCGCGCGCGATAACACCGCCGCATTTAACTCAAAAGACGGGTTCTCGGTGGTGGCGCCAACCAGCGTGATGGTTCCATCCTCCATATGGGGCAAAAAGCTGTCTTGTTGCGCGCGGTTAAAGCGGTGAATCTCGTCGACGAACAACAAGGTGCCGCGACCCTGCTCGCGCCGCGCTTTGGCCCGATCAAAATTTTCACGCAAGTCCTTGACGCCGGAAAATATCGCCGATAGCTGCTCAAACTCCAGATCGATCTCATCGGCGAGCAGACGCGCTATCGTGGTTTTGCCGCAACCGGGCGGGCCCCAGAAAATAATCGATTGAATACGTTTTGCCGCCAGCATCCGCGTCAAAGCACCCGCGGGGCCGACCAGATGGTCCTGCCCAACAACTTGCGCCAAAGACGTTGGTCGGAGCCGGTCCGCAAGCGGGCGGTTGACGTCGCGCTCTAATCCTGCCGCCTGGAACAGATTGGTCATGAACATCTCCCCTGTGCACAGATTGCGCTCAGTTCTGTTTACGCTCATTAGATCGCCGAACCAACACTGCGACTTCGCAGCAAACTATCATTGTGGCTTCGCAGCAAACTCACATTGTGGCTTAGCGGAAAATTTTTCAACCCGGCCGGCTGGCCATGCACGATACAGACCCCGCTGCGCTAGCGCGGAACGCGCATCGACAACACACGCTTGCCGCGGCGCAACCTTATCGACCAGACTTCCGGGCGCTGGCGCATCAGCCGTTCCAATTGGCGCACATTACGCACTTTTTCACGCCCGATAGAAAGAATGATGTCGCCGCGCCGCAATCCTAGATTGGCGCCATAAGCACCGCGACGAACCACCATGACGACAACGCCGCTCTCAGTCGAAAGCCGCAAATCATCGGCCAACGCCGGGCTCAGATTGCGCACCCGCACGCCATCAAACGGATGTTCACCGGCCAGCTCGCGCATATCATCAACCGAGCGCTTTGGTGCTGCTTGCACCACAAGACGCAATGACACTTGCCTCCCGCCGCGCATAATTTCGATGCGAGCGGTTTTGCCAACACCGCGCGTGGTCAGTCGATATTGCACGGAGCGTGCATCGGCTACCTGATAGCCATCGACGGCGACAATGACGTCGCCGCGCTTTAGCCCCGCGCGAGCCGCCGAACCGCCGCTGTAAACCCGCGCGACCAAAGCGCCGGCGACACGCTTCAATCCAACCGCCTCGGCGATATCGCGCGTAATCGTCTGTAATTTGGCACCCAGCCAGGGGCGCCTGATCTTACGCCCGGTGAGCGCACTATCGACCACAAGCTGCACCAGATTGGAGGGGATCGCAAAACCGATTCCATTAGAGCCGCCCGAACGCGAATAGATAGCGGTGTTAATGCCCGCCAGGCGCCCCGACATCGAAACCAGCGCACCACCGGAATTGCCCGGGTTAATCGCCGCGTCGGTCTGAATAAAAATCTGGCTGCCGGATTTTGAGCGTTTAGAGCGCGCCAATGCAGAGATGATCCCGCTGGTCACGGTCTGGCCAACACCAAACGGATTACCGATCGCCAGCACAATGTCACCGACTTCCATCTGGTCACTGTCTTCAAACTCCAAAAATGGAAAATTGCCATCGCCGCCAACAATGCGCAGGATCGCCAGATCGCTGGCCTCGTCGCGCAGCACCACTTTGGCATCGAATTCGCGTTTATCGGCCAGGGCCACTTTAATTTCGGTGCGCCCTCCCCCCTTGATCACATGATTATTGGTGACCACAATGCCGCCGCGGCTGACGATTACGCCCGAGCCCAGCGAGTTTTGCATCCGCCGCGAGGGACGGCCAAGCCGGCGGCCAAAGAAGCGGCGGAAAAACGGATCATCGGCGAAAGGCGAGTTAAACACCTTACGTGAATGGCGCACATAAACATTGACGACTGCCGGCGTCACTTTCTTGACGATGGGCGAATAGGAATATTGCACGGCCGCACGATTAGGCGGCACCGTTCGCTGGGCCGCTGCCGGAGCGCCGGGCAACAGCAGAACCATAATTGGCCCCAGCGTCGCACCCAGCGCGCCAATCAGCAACGACGCCTCTGCGACCCGGCGCTGCCAGCCCTGAGGTCGCCTAACGTGACGTCGCCGACCATTTAACCCTGCACTCATGATTTCGTCCTTTGGTTCGTTCAACCGCGCTACATCCTACAGTCACAATCGACTAACGCAAAATTGGGGCGGTTCACCTGCTATCGAGCAGGTCCGAATTAGTTGGAGTCAATTTTACCCAAAACGGTATGCTCTCAAATTCTTGTTTTAGAGTCTGATTCACGTTCCAATTGGAAACCTAAATGTTTCCACTTGCAACGATCAGGCTCTGGCGACTGCAGGTCGTATTCAATGCGCATTTAAGATAGTGGGTGTCGCCAAGCGTACCAGATGACAAACCCCAGCAATATAACTTCAACCGCACTGCCGAATAGAAAATAAATCCAGGTTTCGCCAACGCAGCTGCCGGCAATTGTGACCGCATAGACTGCGGCAACCACGATGTTTGCCCAGCGGTTAATTTTTGGGGCAAGTATGAGCGACAGGAAAATCATCAAGCTCGGGATCGTGACATAAAGCGTCGTTAGAAACAAAAACGTTTGGTCGACCGCGAATATGTGAACCTTTCCCGCCAGCACCCCGTTGACGACATCAGCCCGGAACAGCGCGAAAATATCGACATAGGCAAACACGAACAGGACAGACGTCCAAAGCCCGGCGATCTTGATCCGCACGCTAACCGCCGTCTCGTCCAAGTCCGTTGTGGTCGGTGAATTATTTGTCATTGCTGAAGCCTGCCTCGTTTGATAACTGCGCCATTTGGATCAGACGCCATAGATCTAAGACTACAGCGCGCCGGGCCTGACCCATACCATCACCCAGAACATCCGCAATAAAAAAGGGCAGCATCGCGCCACCCTTTTCAATATCAGATCATATCTGCGCCCGACACTTCGTTTGCAATAAACGGGTTGTGGCGGGGCGCGGGCTCTACAGCTGTTGCGGCGCCTTGGCTTCTTCAGCGGCGCGGCGAACCATTTCTTCTTCGTGGCGCGCCTTGTCCAGCCGGCCCTTGGCGCTTTCGTCCCGGTCAACCAGCTCGATCACACCAACCGGCGCATCGTCCCCAAACCGATAGCCGGCTTTTAGCACGCGGGTATAGCCGCCGCTGCGCTCTTTATAGCGCGGGCCAAGGACGTCGAATAATTTCTTGGTCATGGTTTTTGAGCGCAGACGCGATTCAGCAATCCGGCGCGAATGAAGATCGCCCTTCTTTGCCAGCGTGATGAATTTATCCATGATCCGGCGCAGGTCTTTGGCCTTGGGTAGCGTCGTAACAATCTGCTCATGTTCGATCAAGGAGACCGCCATATTGGTGAACATAGCCTGGCGATGGGAACTTGAGCGGCTAAGACGGCGGCCGGTTTTGCGATGACGCATGTTGGTAGTCCTTCTGTTACATTTATTTAACGGGGAGGTTCTTCGGCCTCACCTCGCTTAGAGTTCATCAAATGATGAGCGGCAGTCAGTTCTAGATCCTTGGGTCGCTAAGTCATAGATTGCGGCTCTAGTAGCTCAGCGGCCGTCAATTTTTGTTTGAACTGACGGCCGCTAATATCAATCGGCTTTAATACTGGTCCTCAAAGCGCTTGGCCAGCTCTTCGATATTTTCAGGCGGCCAGTTGGGGACTTCCATACCCAGATGCAGCCCCATGCTGGCCAGAACTTCCTTGATCTCGTTCAAGGATTTGCGGCCAAAGTTCGGGGTACGCAACATTTCGGCTTCAGATTTTTGAATGAGATCGCCGATATAAACGATATTGTCGTTCTTCAGGCAGTTAGCCGAGCGCACGGACAATTCCAGCTCATCGACTTTCTTGAGTAGAGCGGCATTGAAGGACAGCTCAGGATGTTTGACTTCTTCAACCGGTTTGGTCGGCTCTTCAAAGTTCACGAAGATCGATAGCTGATCCTGCAAAATGCGCGCGGCCAGTGCAATCGCATCGTCAGGGCGGATCGAACCATCGGTTTCGATCACCATGGTCAGCTTGTCATAGTCAAGGATCTGGCCTTCGCGGGTATTCTCGACTTTGTAGGATACTTTCTTGACCGGGCTGTAGAGGCTGTCGACCGGGATCAGACCAATGGGTGCATCGTCGGGGCGATTGCGGTCGGCGGCGACATAGCCCTTGCCCATATCGGCGGTGAATTCCATGCGGATCGACGCGCCTTGGTCAAGCGTG
>JAJRRE010000109.1 GCA_024279745.1 Alphaproteobacteria bacterium | reverse complement strand
TGATTACGGCGATGGCGCTGGGTGCTCTCATACCGGCCCTGCAAAGCTATCCAGAAAACTGGCAGCTGAGTACCGGTACCTTCTGGGAAAACGTCGTGCGCTGGTTGAATGTCAATTTTTTCGACCAACTGGAAGCCGTCAAAACTGCTATTTTATTGAATTTCATGTTGCCGATTAAACGGTTTTTGCTCGGCATCCCCTGGCCCTGGGCCTTGCTCATCATCACCGCGATTGGCTGGCAGTTTGGGCGCGCGCGCTTGGCGCTATTATGCTTAGTGCTGGCCGGGTTCATTGTCGCCAACGGCTTGTGGGACAAGGCGATGATTACGCTTTATCTGTGCGGCGCATCGGTGATCATCGCCAGCATGATCGGCATTCCGCTTGGTCTTGTCGCCGCTTTGCATGAGCGCGCCGGGCGGGTAATTGGGGCCTTTATCGATACGTTGCAAACGCTGCCCAGCTTTGTTTATCTGATCCCCGTGATCATGCTGTTTCGCGTTGGCGATTTCACCGCCCTGATTGCCATCGTGCTGTATGCGCTGGCACCGGCGGTGCGCTACACCGCTCACGGCGTCAGGTCTGTTTCTGCGCAACTGATCGAAGCGGGGCTCGCAAGCGGCTGCACGGGCCGCCAATTATTAACCCGCATCAGGCTGCCTCTGGCTTTGCCGCATATCCTGCTGGGGCTCAATCAGACAATCATGCTGGCCTTGTCGATGCTGGTGATTACAGCATTGGTGGGCACGCGCGATCTGGGCCAGGAAGTTTATATCGCGTTGACCAAAGCCGACACCGGGCGCGGCATTGTCGCGGGGCTGAGCGTCGCGTTTATCGCCATTATTCTCGATCGGATTATATCAGCCAGTGCGCGCGGCGCGCGGCGCCGCTATGGCTTGGCGTGAAGAAAAGCGAGGAAGGCAGCAGCGGATATGGATAAGAGTATGATCGACGCACAGGTAGACAAACAAATTCGCAGCTTGAAGCTTTGGCGCGGCGACATTGCAATCGAGCCGCTTAGCGGCGGGCTGACCAATATCAATTATCTGGTGAGTGACAGCACTGGCCCCGAGACCGGTGCGGGCACGGCGAATAAAGGCGCCGCGCAATATGTGGTGCGGCTCGGCAGCGATATTCCTCAGCATCAAGTCATGCGGTTCAACGAACATGCCGCCAGCCGTGCCGCCCATGCAGCCGGGTTGTCGCCCAGAGTGGTCCATGCTCAAGACGGTCTTTTGGTGCTGGATTATATTTCGTGCAAAGCCTATACGCCCGAAGATATTCGTCAGCAGGAAAAATTGGAGCGCATTCTGCCGCTGATCAAATCCTGCCACCGGGATATTCCGACACATTTTCGCGGTGCAGCGCTGGTCTTTTGGGTGTTCCATGTGATCCGTGATTATGCCTGGACCCTGCGCGAGGGCGGCAGCAGCCATGTCAGCGCGCTTGCCGATCTGTCGCAAAAAGCGGCGCGGCTCGAAGCCTTGAGCGGGCCGATTGAACTGGTCTATGGCCATAACGATCTGGTGGCGGCCAATATTCTCGATGACGGCAACCGGCTTTGGTTGATCGATTGGGATTATGCAGGTTTTAACTCGCCGTTGTTCGATCTGGGCGGTTTGGTTTCCAATAATGAACTGCCCGCCAGCCAGGAAGTGTGGCTGCTTGAGAACTATTATCAAACGCCGCTGCGTGATGAGTTGTTTGGTCGCTACCAGGCCATGAAATGCGCCTCACTTTTGCGCGAGAGCATGTGGTCGATGGTGTCGGAGTTAGGCTCTGCCATCGACTATGATTTTGCCGCTTATACGGCTGAGAACCTAACGCGCTTTGAACGCGCTTATGACGACATAAACTAAAATTCCAGGACCTGCCCTAGCCATGAAAAAATTACCTAACACAGCCAAGGCCGTCATCATCGGCGGCGGCATTGTCGGCTGCTCCACAGCTTATCACCTAGCCAAGCTGGGCTGGCGCGATACGGTGTTGCTGGAGCGCAAGAAGCTGACTTCCGGCACAACTTTTCATGCCGCCGGGCTGGTCGGCCAATTGCGCTCCAGCGCCAATATTACGCAAATGCTTGGTTATTCAGTTGATCTTTATAACAAAATTGAAGAAGAAACCGGGCTTGCAACTGGGTGGAAAATGAATGGTGGATTGCGCCTGGCGTGCAATGAAGCGCGCTGGAGCGAGGTGAAACGCCAGGCCACCACGGCGCAGTCCTTCGGCCTTGATATGCAATTGCTGAGCCCGAAAGAAGCGCAAGACTTATGGCCGCTGATGACTATAGACGATGTGGTTGGTGCTGCGTTCCTGCCCACGGACGGCCAGGCCAATCCCTCGGATATCACCCAGGCGCTGGCGAAGGGCGCGCGTATGGCCGGGGCGAGTATTTTTGAAGATACCGCCGTAATCGATCTTGAAATTGACAAGGGGCGGATCAAGGCGGTGATCACGCAGTATGGGCGTATCGAATGCGAAAAAGTGATCTGTTGCGCCGGCCAATGGACCCGCGACTTCGCTGCACGCTTTGGTGTGAATGTGCCGCTGGTGTCGATGGAACATCAATTCATGATCACTGAGGCAATCAAGGATGTGCCCGCCGATCTGCCGACCCTGCGCGATCCCGATCGTTTGACCTATTATAAAGAAGAAGTCGGCGGGCTGATCATGGGCGGGTATGAGCCTAACCCGGTGCCCTGGGCGGTTAAAGGCATCCCCGAAGATTTCCATTATACGTTGCTGGATTCTAATTTTGATCATTTCGAACAATTAATGGAATTGGCGCTGGGCCGCGTGCCCGCATTGCAAACGGCAGGGGTCAAGGAATTGGTCAACGGACCGGAGAGTTTCACCCCCGACGGTAATTTTATTCTGGGTGAAGCGCCTGAGCTGCGTAATTTTTATGTCGGCGCGGGGTTCAACGCATTTGGGATTGCGGCAGGCGGCGGCGCCGGCATGGCGCTGGCGGACTGGGTTTATAACGGTGAGCCGCCTTATGACTTGTGGAGTGTCGATATCCGGCGCTTTGGCCGCCCGCATTTTGATACTGACTGGGTGCGCACCAGAACCATTGAAGCCTATGCCAAGCATTACACCATGGCCTGGCCGCATGAAGAACATGCCAGCGGGCGGCCGTGCCGCAAGTCACCGCTCTATGATCGGCTCAAGGATCAAGGCGCGTGCTTTGGTGAAAAGCTGGGCTGGGAGCGGCCCAATTGGTTTGCCGATCTGGACGGCGGGGAAGAGGCCAAAGACGTCTATAGTTTCAGTCGTCCCAACTGGTTTGAAGCCGTTGCGCGCGAACACAAGGCAGTGCGCGAGGCGGCGGCCCTGTTCGATCAGACTTCATTTGCGAAATTTGCGCTGAAAGGCCCGGATGCGGCCAAGGCCTTGAGCTGGATCGCGGCCAATGACATCGATAAGCCGGTTGGGTCGCTCACCTATACGCAGATGCTCGACGATCGCGGCGGTATTCAATGCGACCTTACCGTTGCGCGCACTGCCGCGGATGAGTTTTATATTGTTACCGGAACCGGTTTTGCGACCCATGATTTCAACTGGATCAGCCGTAATATTGGCGCCAATTTAAATGCACAATTGTTCGACATCACATCATCAAATGCGGTGCTGTCGTTGATGGGACCCAATGCGCGGGCGGTGCTGCAAAGTGTCACCAAGGCCAATATATCTCACAAGGCGTTTAAATTCGGCTCATTCAAAACCATCGGCATTGCAGGCTGTCCGGTTATGGCCTTGCGCGTGACTTATGTTGGTGAGCTAGGCTGGGAGCTGCATCTGCCGGTGGAATATGCGCAAACCGTTTATAGCGCGCTGATGAAAGCGGGCGCGGCGCATGGCCTGATTAATGCCGGCTATCGCGCTATAGAATCATGCCGCCTTGAAAAGGGGTATCGTGCCTGGGGCTCTGATATCGGCCCGGACCATACGCCGTTTGAGGCGGGGCTCGGCTGGGCGGTCAAGCTGCGCAAGAAGATTGACTTTAAGGGGCGCGAGGCGGTGGCCACGCAAAAGGCAAAAGGTGTCGCCAAGATGCTTAGTTGTTTTACCGTTGATGATCCCGATGCGATTTTGCTCGGCCGGGAAACCATCTATCGTAACGGCAAACGCGTAGGCTGGCTGACCAGTGGCGGTTATGGTCATTGGGTACAAAAAGCAATCGGTTATGGTTATGTGCGCCGCAAAGCGGGGGTCGATCAAGCCTTCGTGAGAGAGGGCAATTATGAGCTGGACATTGGCGGCAGGCGCTGCAAGTGCAAGGTGCATCTGCAGCCGCTCTATGATCCGAAGATGAAGCGGATCAAATGTTAGAGTGCGTTAGTTGGGTTGGGGGATGAGGCGCCGCCGCCAATGATTTAGGGTTAGGAATATTGCTCCAGATCACAGCCTTTGCAGTCAAAGTTTCCCTGCCGTTCCGCTTTCAAGTGAAGCGGCGCAAAAGGCGAAAGCTGCGGGACGAATGGGGTAGACATCTGCACAGATTGGGATGTAGTCCCTTGAGATATATTGGCACGGTTGATCAATTCACCCGGCGGCGCCTGACCAGTATTAGGGGCCAGCCAGATCAGGTTGGCAAACAGGACAACACCCAATAAGGCGGTAAAGCCATAAATTTGTTTTGCATACATTTTGACGGTTCCTCGTCGCAAGAGATGTTTCTTGTTAAACATGTGGGGAGGAAACCGATCACTGTAAAATCCCATTGGCGTGATCAAGAGGGCCCATTGGCGTGATCAAGGGGGCCCAATGACGTGATCAGATAGGGCCAAATGACACGATCGAACAAGGACGCGGCGGCCTTTGGATTTCAGGTTGCTTTCGCCGGCGTTTTAAGTGCTTGTGAACCCCGCAAATAGCCAGCCGACGTAAGGGGCCAGGAACATGCATATGCCGCCAGTGTTATCATCCAGAATTGATGGGCCGTTCGCGCAAAAATAGAATAGAGCCCGAGCTCATGAAGACACCAACTGGGATGGCCCAAAAGGAGTGGCGCCAGGCCTGGCAAGCTGCTATTCGCAAAAAGCGCGGTTGCGGCGCTTAATGGCATCGAAATGAAAATGATTGGCGTGCGCTTTGTTGGCTTCAGGGCCGAGCACAGTACCGAAAATCCCGCAGGCCTTGGCATGAACCTGATGCAAAAATCGGCTCTGGGGTGCGGTATTGGTGTCATCCTTGGGACGCAGGCGGCCGCGTTTAAATTTGGGAACCGGCCCCGACTTTTGCCCAGAGTTTTTAGGTGCCGCCGCTCGGCGAAGGGACGCTTGGGCAAGTAATGTTTGTCGGGCAATTTGGTCGCCGGCGTCCCCTTTACCTTTTGCCTTGGCGGCACGGCGGCGGGCAAATTGCTGCGCATTATAACGGGCTTGAGCAATTTCGGCCTCCAGCGGCCCCCATGATTTCAATACAGAAATAGTTCGATTGTCGGCGGTTTTGAAGCTGCCGATGTCCAATGCGTTTGCCTTGGCGTGTTCTGAGATTTTACCTTTCGCGCGCCCATAGCGATTGCGGCAAGCATAGGACGCCAGGGTGGAGATGCGGGTCACTGGTTCGCCAAGAATTTTGCGCGCCGTAGGCTGTAGCTTGGTTTGAACCCAGCGATGCAATCGGGCTGCATAGGCGCAGTTTACTATGGCCGGCGGGCTGATCTTAACGACGGGGTTGGCGCCGATTCCGCTCAATCTAATCGGTGCTGGATCGCCGCAAGGGCCGCGCTTCATTGGCGCCACTGCGACGGCACGGGCATTAATTTGGCTCAGAAT
>JAJRRE010000108.1 GCA_024279745.1 Alphaproteobacteria bacterium | reverse complement strand
CGACGGCATTGTGCGCCCCTTGATGGAAAAAGAACCGTGGGCGTGGCTGTTCTTTATTCCCTTCATCGTCATTGCCGCCTTTATCGTGCTTAATCTGTTTTTGGGCATTGTTGTTGATGCGATATCGCAGCAGCACGATGACGACAAAGACGAAGTGGTTGAAACAATGCAAAGCGAGCATGATCAGCTGATGGGCGAATTGGCGAAACTGCGGGCGGATGTTACCGAATTGCGAGCGCAGCGCCCGTCTTCGACCCGGCATTAGGGCCTGATCAGGGAACGCGCGTGTTATTGCTGAGTAAGCCCCAAGCCGGTTATGGTGGCGGGACATTTAACGTGTTTGCACAATGTTTGGCGTAACTGCTTCGCCGTGTTTGGGAGCCAGCACAGAAGTTTGGACATGGGTTGAGTAATAAGGAAAAAGGCATGGCAATTTGGCATAGGATTTCACAATCAGCTCTGGTGACGTTGATCGCGGCATTTACGGCATTGGCATCGTCAGCGCCAGCTGCAGCTGCAGCTGCAGCTGAAACATTGCGAACTTATAAGACCAAGGCCAGTTATGATGATGTGCGCTTTGAATTGACCAATGCAATCATTGACCGGGGCCTGAAAGTGCAGAGCAACGGCAAGATCGCGGCGATGCTGGCACGCACCGGTGCTGCTGCGGGAAGTAGCAAGCCGGTCTATAAACAGGCTGAATATTTTTCATTCTGCTCGGTGAAGCTGTCACGCGCCATGATGGAAGCCGACCCGGCCAATGTCGGCCATTGTCCATTTGTGTTGTTTGCTTATGTGGCCGTTGCCAAACCGGATGAAGTTGTCGTGGGGTTTCATACCCATCCGACAACCGGCAATGCGGCGTCTGTGAAAGCCTTTGCGCAGATCGATATACTGCTCGATGGTATCGCCAAGGCCGCGACGCAAGAATAGGTGCAAGAACGGTTAAAAGTATAGATGGATCGGTTGTTGGGCTTTGCCGGGACTGAAAAAGTCGAGCAAAGCCCAATAGATCTTAAATGGCTCAACAGCCGGTCGCCAGCCTGTTCGTCAAATGATGGCGTGGCGGACTTTCGCAGAAACCCATTCCGACAAAATCACCGTCACCAGGATGACCAGCAAGATCATCGAAACCTGGGTCCAGGCAATTGTGTTGATGGAGGAGTTGAGCTGCACGCCAATGCCGCCGGCCCCGACAATGCCCAAAATAGTTGAGCCGCGAATGTTCACGTCCCAGCGGAATACGGCAACTCCGGCAAATGTCGGCATGACCTGAGGCAGAATACCGTAGATCATTTCTTGCGCTGGACTGGCACCCGTCGCCCTGATCGCTTCAACCTGGTTATGGTTGATTTCCTCAATGCCCTCATAAAGCAGTTTGGCACAGCCGCCAATGGAGCGAATGCCAATGGCCAAGGTGCCGGCAAAGGCACCTGGCCCGACAATCACCACTAGCAGCAGTGCCCAGACCAGCGAATTGATCGAGCGCGTCGCCACAATAATCAGCAGGGCAAAGGCGCGCACGAGTTTATGCGGTGTCGTATTGTGGGCGGCGGCGAAAGCAACGGGAATGGCAATGATCATGGCGATGATCGAACCGATCGTGGCAATATTAATCGTTTCCCAAATCGGCCCCCACAATTCGTCAATATAGGACCATTTGGGTGGCACCATACGAGTGGCTGCGTCCATCATCTGGCGCGGTGCGTCGACGACGAACATCCAGATGGTTTTATCGGAGATCAGTTTCCAGGCATAAGCGGCGATACTCAACGCGATCAACCAGCCGAACCAAATCAGCCATTGCGTTGCGCTTTTGCGGCGTTTCCACACCGGGCCATCGGCCTTTTCAATCATTGGCATGTTATTGCACCCATTTGCGTAGATAACTGGAGGTATATTCCAGCGTCATCACGATGACGATAATGACCAGTAGGATTGCCGAGGTGGTGTCATATTCGTAGCGTTGTACGGAGGTCAGTAGATGAGCACCAATCCCGCCCGCGCCAATAATGCCGACCACGGCGCTCTCCCTGAAATTGATGTCGAGGCGGTACATGGCCAAGCCGATCATCCGCGGCATAACCTGCGGCTGGACGGCGTAGTTGATCCACTGGAACCAGCTTGAGCCGGTCGCGCGTACCGCTTCTGCCTGGGACTTGTTCATATTCTCAATATCCTCCGCCAATAATTTGGCGAAGAAACCGATGGTGCCGATGGATAAGGCGATGAAACCGGCGAACGGACCAAAGCCGAAAAATTTAACCGCGAAGATCGCAAGGATGATTTCTGGAAATGTGCGCGAGGCGGCAACAATGAAGCGACACAATAAATAAACCCAGCGTGGTGACAGGTTACGCGCGGCGCCAAGGCCGATTGGAATTGACAAGATGATGCCGCCAATGGTGGCGATGATGGCCATCCAGATGCTTTCCAAGATCCCGTCAAAAATCACCCCGCGGGTATCGGCAAAATTTGGTGGGAAGAATTTAGTCATCATGTCGACGCCGCGCGGTAGCCCCTCCCAGGCACGCGTCCAGTTAACGTCCATGGTCCCGATGGCCGCAGCCAAATAAACAGCTGAGCCCACAATGATGGACCAGCGCAGCAACGAATTTTTAATAAATGGCGGCTTTTTCCACCTCGTTGGATAGCTTGTGCCCGCAGCGTCGCTCATGAAACGGCCTCTGCGTTTTGCGTACCATTGGTGTCGCCGTTTTCCTCTTCATCGACTTTTTCGATGGTAGCTTCCCAATCCTCCTCGCCGTAAATCTCGGTGAGGACATCGGGTGTCAGGCCGTCCGGCGGGCCGTCATAGACGATTTCACCAAGCTTCAGGCCGACAACGCGCTGGGAATACATTTGCGCCAGCAGTACATCGTGGATGTTGATGATGGCAGCCAGGCCGCGCTCGGCGCATAGCTCATTGATCAGGCGCATGATCTGGCGCGAGGTTTTCGGATCAAGGCTGGCGGTTGGCTCATCGACCAGCAATAGATCGGGGTTTTGAATAAGCGCCCGGCAAATCCCGACGCGCTGGCGCTGGCCACCGGACAGCTCATCGGCGCGTTTGTCGGCCATTGGCATCAATCCGACGCGGTCGAGCAGGCGATAAGCTTCGCGCACATCTTCTTTGGGAAATTTGCGGAACCAGCTTTGCCAGAAGCCGACATAGCCAAGGCGGCCCGACATTACATTCTCCATGACCGTCAGGCGTTCAACCAGTGCATATTCCTGGAAAATCATGCCCATACGGCGGCGCGCTTTACGCAGGGCGCCGGGCGGCAAAGTCGTAAGTTCCGTATCAGCCAGATAGATCTTGCCGTCGGTCGGTTCAACCAGGCGGTTCACACAGCGAATGAGGGTCGACTTACCAGCGCCGGAGGGGCCGATCAGAGCAATAACCTGCCCATCGGGTATTTCCAATGTTACGCCCTTAAGTGCTTCGTCTCCAGTCTTATAGCGTTTGCGGACATTTTCCAGGCGCAGCATATAGGTTTTCCAGTCGCTTTAATTGCCAATCCCAACACGGGAGAAAGTCTCAATAGGGGAGAAAGTCCCGGCACAGGAGAATTTCCCGGTACAGGAGATAGACCCGGCACGGGGGGAGGGGAGGCGGCTCCAACCAGAAACGGGGCTCTAAAACAGAGCTCATTCCAACAGGGGGGCCCACTCCTACAAGGATATATTTGTCGCCGGGTCTTAGCTATTAAAGTCCCAAGACCCGGCAATTGGTTAGATGTCAGTGACTATTTACACTTATAGCTGACGCCATTGGCCTTATCGATTTGGCGGATCACGGCCCAGTCATTCTTGTGACGAATGGAAATGAACTGATCGGCTTTTTTGAATTCTTTTTTGAAATTCTCATCCCATTTATAGGTTTGGAAAGCCTGCTTAACTTTGGCCACCAGATTTGGATGCAGATTGTAAACATGACCATAGCCGGTGGTCGGGAAGGTTTGTGATTTATAGATCGAGCGAATTTTGCCCGGTTTAATCACACCGCGGCGTTCCATGCGCTCCAACACCGAATTGGCGATTGAAGCGGCTTGATAGTCGCCGTTATAAACGCCCAGGATCGAGTTGTCGTGCTTACCGGAGAAGGTTGCCTTGAAGTCGCGATCTTTGATCAGGCCGAACTTGCCTTTCAAAATAGCAGACGGAGCTTTAAAGCCTGAGTTGGAGGTTGGCGATGTGAAGGCGAGGGTTTTGCCTTTCAGATGAGCGGGTGATTTGAGCGGGCTATTTGCCGGCACAATAATTTCCATTTCATAGCCGAAAGAGGCGTCATTCTTGGCCATCATGGCGAAGGGGACAAAACCGGCGCAGCTAACCGCGATTGGGTTGGAACCGGTGTTGAAACCGGCAACATGCAAGCGGCCGGATCGCATGGCTTCAAGCTGGGCGGCGTTGCTTTGCACGGGGAAGAACACGACTTTGCGGCCGGTTACTTTGGCCATGTGAGCAACAAAACCGTCCCAGATACTGGCGTAAACGGCGGGATCTTCGACGGGTGTATAGGTGAAGATGATCGTGCTGGGATCGACCCATTTTTTTTCATCCAGCGGTAGATCAGCTGTTTGGTCAAAGTCCCGGTCGCAGTAAGCCACGTCCAGTGTGCCGCGATTGCAATCTTCAGCGGCGTTGGCGCTGGATGGCAGTGCAAAGGCGAGCGTAAGCAGGCTCACCAAGCCAACAAATTTGGCCGTAATCGAGTGTCGCATCTGGTAGTTTCTCCCTAAATTTATTATTTATTTGGCTGAGGCCAATTAATTGAAACGGTTCAAATTTGGTTGCAGCGTTTTTGAAAACAGTTGACTACAAACAGGTTTGGAACGTTGTGAACAATTTGCCCTCAGTCATCAGTATTGGCCAGTTCACTTTATGGCCGCCACGAGCTTATGCGAACAAGCAGCACTATATCAATCGCTAAAAGTACTATTATTAAACGTCATTAAGCATTTTTGGTCTGCAAACTTGTCTGCATCTCTCTTTCGGCCTTCTTCTTTAGTCTAGTATTGCGCAATTCGCCGGCGCGCTCCAATACGGGATAGGCCACTGAAGTTAGATGGGAATTGATGCGTTTAAAATCACGAACCACATCAAGGTGAATGGCACTTGATAAAATACTTTCACTTTGGCCGGAGCTGAGCCGTTCAATGTGATTTTGTGTACCTTCCAACTCCAGATTGCGCAATTCGGTTTTCCGAGCGATCAGCACACGGGCGCTATCGGCCTGTCCGGATGTGAAAACATTGAGTGACAGATGCAAGGTATCCATGACCCGCTCATGCATATTGCGCAGCTCATCAAGGCCGGTTTTGGAAAATTGCCGGCGCTGGGTACGTTTTTTAACCGCCAGCTCCATCAAATTCTTGTCGATAATGTCGCCGACATGTTCAAGATTGGTGGTGAAGGTAATGATATCAACAGCGCGCGCACTGTCTTTATTACCAAGCGGCCCGCGCATCAACCGGGTTAAATAAAGCTTCACCGCTTCATTCAGCTCATCGACTTCATCATCGGCGGCGGCAACCGCCGTTCGTAATGCAGGATCGTCAGTTTCAAAGACCTGCATTGACTTGGCCAACATGTCCTCGACAACGGCGCCCATGCGCAAGGTTTCGCGCGAAGCGGCGCCAAGCGCAGCTGACGGTGTGGCTAGCAGGGCTTCATTTAGATAGCGCGGGCCGGTGTCGCCATCTTCGCTTTTCTTGTCGGGAAGCATCCAGCGCAAAAAACGCGCGGTAATCCCGGTGGCACCAAGCAGCAGCAGGCATAACAGGATGTTAAAAACGACATGGAAGATCAAAATTCGGTGGCCGTTATCGGCTGCCAGGGTTTTTATGAAATCAGCGGCAATGGGAACCAACGGGATCATTAATGTGACGCCAACGATGCGAAACATTAGATTGCCGATGGGGATACGGCGCGGCGCAATGGATTGCCCAGCCATGGCGCTGAGCGCTGGCAAGGCAGCACCAAGGTTTACGCCAAGCACCAGCGAATATAGATGCTCAGCTGGAATACCGCCCTGTCCTGCAAGGGTAACCGCAAGCAGGACAATCGCCATGGAAGAATAGGCCATCCAGGTCAGCATGGCGCCGAGCAAGACCGCCAATGCGGTCTCAGTCGACGCGGCGGCAATTACATCGGATACAACGGCGCTGGACGCCAGATTGCTGGCCGCATTGCCCAGCATTTGCAGCCCCAGCAGCAGTATCCCGAGCCCAATAAAGACCCGGCCGATATTCTTCAGCCGCACATTGCGCCCGTCATAGCTCATGTGAATGATGTAGCCGATCAGGGCGAGAATCGGCCAAGCGCGCGCAATGCCCGATGAGAACAAAGTGGCGGCCAGAGAGGCGCCCAAATCCGCACCCAGCATAATTGCCAGCGCCATCGCGGTTGTCAGGACGCCTTGTGCCACGAAGGGAGACACCAATAGCGCCGTGGCCGTGGAACTTTGCAAGGCTGTGCCGACTAGCGTGCCGGCTGCCGCCGCAAAAATCCGATTGCTGGAGCAGGCGCCGATGACTTTATGCAAGCCGGTGCCAAAGCCACGAATGGCCCCCGTGCGCACCATGCGCGTGCCCCATAACAACAATACGATTCCACCCAGTAAAATCGCTAAATTTTCCGTATTACTCATACAATTCTCAAACCTCGACAAAAGATCATCATGCCAGCAGGCGCAGGCTCTTGTGGTTCTGTTTCTAGCGTTTACTACAAATCAGGACCAAACCGAGCTTTTTGCTGTGCTATAGCATAGGCTGACCGATCAGACAGTTATAATCCACGAATATGGCATTGTGCACTGCAACCAGCCTGAGGTTGGCGGATCAGGACATACTCATGGCCAAATCTGTCATTGCAGGTATGCTGCCCATTATACAGCCTG
The DNA here is from genome assembly GCA_024279745.1 of Alphaproteobacteria bacterium. GTDB lineage: Bacteria > Pseudomonadota > Alphaproteobacteria > Rhizobiales > Hyphomicrobiaceae > JAJRRE01. Next base: position 524 of record JAJRRE010000108.1, on the reverse strand, counting down.
GTATAGTGGGCTGTGTCGGGTAGTGTGCTGGCAAGACCTTGTAAGAAGAAGCCTAAGCAGGTCCGGCACCAGGGGCTTCGGTTCTCCGACGCCGCGAAATCGCGCCGAATTGATCCCAAAAGGCATTGGACGAATTACTATTTGCTTTTAACGCTATACAAAGCATCTTAGTTGAGAAAAATACAAAGTAGAGGGGCGCTTTCGCGGCGGTTTGGCGCGTGCTCTTTCCAGCCTTGCAGCAAAATGGTACCAATCGCCAAATCGACGCTAATCATCTGAAATTGGTTGTGATCAAGGCACTGAGCGTGTTTTGGGGCCAGCAAACAGATCTGTGGATAACAAATTGGCATTCAAAATGAACGCGGGCAGCCATTACCAATGCGCGGCGGCTGATCACCTAACAATGCAGTATCCGGACCGGGGAATGTGGCGGGATCAATAGTGGCAGGTAACACAAAATCTCACGGTCTGTGGACGCTGCCCAATGCGGTCTCTTATTTGCGCATTGTTGTTGCCGCGCCGGT
>JAJRRE010000107.1 GCA_024279745.1 Alphaproteobacteria bacterium | reverse complement strand
CGCGCATTTGATATTGAAATTATCAAACAAGGTCGCCGGCCGCCACGTCCACATTAAGAAAACGGGCCGCCGCTTAAGCCGGGTGCCGCGCCCGTCTTGCCGTTTGATTGCGAACGCTGTCTTTCCGCAAGAGGAATAAGGTCTCAAGAGGATTGAAGGCGCCGGGATCAGCGGCTCAGGGGCGTGCAGCCAGCGGTATCCGCGTCGGCACATAGTCTTCAAGATGCTGCCGCCTTAGCGCCCGCCGCCGCTTTCGCTTTGGCGAGGTTTAATTTGGCCGGGGTCGCAGCCGGCTTCCCCAATTTTGGTCTAGGTGATTAGCCTAGGATGCTTTGTTGAAAAGCGTTTGAGTGGGACTCGAACCCACAACCTCTAGATTACCTGGTCTAGCGCTCTATCCATTGAGCTATAATGGTGAAGCTAAAAGGAATCGAACCTTCGACAACCCATCCATAGATGGGTGCTCTACCGCTGAGCTATAGCCTACTGATCTCAAAAGAAAGCGGAACACGATGGTCGCAAAAACGGCCCCGCGCCAGTGAGGTCTCACGCAGCCCCAGCACATGGCCTTCCAAAGAGGCAAGTTGGATAACATGAACGCCGCTCAGGTGGAAGTGCGAATTTGAAATGCCTGGCTACACCGGCACGACTGCCAAGAGCACGCGAGCTGGGCGGCGCAATCGGGCTCATTTACCCAAAATGCCATACTCACTGAAGGGTATGAACAAGACAAGATCACCCGGCGCAATGGCTTTGACGTCTTCGGGAATCTCGATCAGCCCGTCGGCAGCGCGCAGACCGGTGATGAGCCCTGAGCCGTCGCGGCCAAATTTGCCCGCATGCAATTGGCCACTGCCATCAAGCCGCAAGATCCCACGCAGGAACTCACGCCGACCGGTTTTGCGCGCCGGCATGGCAAAGTCGGCCGGCAGTTTGAGGATCGTCGGCTCGGGCCAATGGGCGCCGCCCAGACGCCGCAGCATCGGCCAGACATAGAGCAAGAATGTCACGAATACGGCGACCGGATTACCCGGCAGGCCGAGCATGACGCAATTGCCGATCTGCCCGAACGACATCGGCCGCCCCGGTTTGATCGCGAGCTGCCACATATGACGTTTGCCGATTTTGTCGAGGGTGGTGATGAGATGATCTTCTTCGCCGCGACTGGCGCCGCCGGAGGTAATGATCGCATCATATTGCGTCGCGGCTTTGAGGAGCGCGGCTTCCAAAGCGGCTGGATCGTCGGGCAGGACGCCAAGGTCATGCGCCTGCGCGCCTGTCGCGGCGACAAGGGCCAGCAGCATTGGTGCATTGGCGTCATAGACCTGGCCCAGGGCGAGCGGCATGCCGGGGCGGATGACCTCATCGCCGGTTGAGAACACAGCAACCTGCAAAGGCTTGAAACAGCTCACCTCGCTGAGCCCGATCGATGCCAGCCCGGCTACGTCCTGCGCGCGGATGATTGCGCCCGGCTCCATCAGCGGCGTATCAGCGGCGACATCTTCGCCGGCAAGCCGCACATTGGCGCCCGGTTTCAATCCGGCAGGAACGCGCACAAAAGTTTGGCCACCGCGCTCAAACAGATCGACGTCTTCTTGCATGACTACTGTGTCGAGTGCGCTAGGTACAACGGCGCCGGTAAAAATGCGAATTGCCGCGCCGTCTTTTGGCGTAGATTGTAACGGATGGCCAGCGGCTGAGCGGCCGCACAACTCGAACTCGCATCCGTTCGCCGGGTCGTAATCCTGGGCGGCAAATCCATAGCCATCAACAGCCGAATTGGTATGGGCGGGAACTGGGCTGGCCGCACGCGCTGGCTGGGCCAGAATTCTGTTGGCTACCTGAGCAAGTGGTACTATTTCAGTAGCGGTAACGATCGAAACGCGTTTGCGCAACAGTGCCAGTGCCGCTTCATGGGTCAAGCGGTCGCGATCATGCAAAAAGCAGTCGTCGAGAAGTTTTCGGGTTGAAGATTTGGTCATGACCAAGTGATGCCCTGCTGGCTGCGTGCAGGCAAGACCAACGCAACGACTTTCATCGTTGTAATATCGGTTTCAGTGTTCTTTCGGCCAATGCCCGGTGTACCAAATGTAGATCGAGATACAGTCGGCTTTTGGTCCAGGCCGCATCCTCTCCAGGTCCAGGCCGCATTCGGTCCAGGATCACGCTTGAAACTGCATTAACAGCCGCCCTGACACCAGCAGTTACTGGCAGACAAATCGCACTTGTCTACTGCAAAACATCTGCGAACCAGAATGAGATAGGCGCAACCTATCAGGCTCTAAGCCGCACTTTGGTGCGAATTTAGAATTGATTAGAAAAATTGTAGCACAACCACAGGGTGCATAAAAACTGTGGACAACCGCTAGCTATAGGAATGACAACCAGCTGCTATTCGTCCATATACTAATTTATGGCTGAAGTGATCGGCGCTACAAGCCCTGCAGAATAATAAACAGACCAATGCTGAGCATCGGTGCTAAAATACCGGCCAATACGGCCAAAATCGTAGATTTATCAATCATAACGCTACCCCTACTGAAAGCTAATTATACTCTTCTGCTTACTGTTGTTTACTGTAGTTCATTGTTTCGCGATTACCGCGACCAAGCTCCACTACCACACAGCAGACCTCAGTTATCTATAGCATGAGCAAAACCCTCTAACTTTTCACTCAGCATGCTGCAGCATAGATCACAATATCCCACAATAAAAGAAGAAATATCGGCAAAATCACGCAAGGAATGGTTGCCTGAGACTTTGAAGCAACATTGCGTTGCTTCATTGCATCTGTTTCCCCGGTGAGACATAAGTCTCTCCAGCGCAAGGGGAAAGTGTTTCTATGAAGTGGCGGAAATGGCAAGCGCTTAAGCGCTATTTATCGAATAATCCCAGCTGCCGCTCATCTTGCCCCTTGGTTTCGCTTGCGAGTTGTTCAATGCGATCAAAGGGAACCTGTTCAGCCTCGATCAAGGACTGCTGAGCCTTCATGGCGCGCACATGAGCTTCCTGCACCAGATGAAATTCACCAACGGTTTGCAAGGGCAGAACAGCTGCCGGGTCGAGCCCGCTTTCAGACTGGAAGGCGGCCTTGAGTTTGCGCAGGGCGGTATCTTCACGCACACGGCCAATGAACCATGAGGTAATCTGATCGCGTGATTTATAATCCAGATCGCCCGGTGACTGGGTGGCCAGCATAATACCCAGTCCAGCAGAGCGGGCGCGCTTGAGCAGGCTTTGCAGCGGCTCGGCTGTGGCCGGCTTGGCATTGGCCGGGATATACAAATCCGCCTCGTCGAACATCACAACGGCTTGCAGCTCGTCATTCGGGTTGCGTTGGCAAAAGCGCAGGGCTTCGGCCAGGAATTGCGACACCCAGAACAGGATGTTTTCATTGTCGCCCAAAAAGCCGGTGTAGATCACAGATAGCCGCGTGCGGCCAAGACGTGCATAAGGGCCGATGCCGAGCAGGGCTTCCATCGACAGCGGCTCGCCGCCCTCTTCAAACAACGCTGAATTGCGATGACGCAGCGAATCCAGTTGCGCCACCAGATCGCGGCGGATCTTGCCCGACGGGTCCATGCGCTGGGTGAGATCGGTCAATTCAGGATCTTCGTCTACCAGCATATAGATAAGATCGGCAAGTGTGACTTCCGATGTCGAGCGCGACCCCAATATGCGCAGGGCAACCGATAGCGTACCGGATTGCTTCTGGTGGGTCGCGGAATTTTTCAGATGCAGCATTTCGCCAATCGCCGCCGCCGACAAGTTGGCCAGCAATTGCTGTTCATGGCCTGGTAGCTCGTTAATGCCGTTGGGCAGCAAAGTGATTGAGATAGGCCGGCCCGATGAGCGCCCCGGCGTATAGCCCGCGACATCAATGGCATCGCCCAGCTTCTCGCGGTCGCCGCGCCGCTCAGTAAATTCGCCTTCTTGCGCCCGCCACACATCTGGATTGGCATAAGAGCATAAATCACCCTTGCGATCGATCAAAACGGCGGGAATACCGCGCAGCAGGAGCTGTTCAATGATCGATAAAGCCAGCGTTGTTTTACCTGAGCCGGAGCCGCCGAGCACAGCTGCATGACGTTTGAGAACATCGGTATTAAGCCGAATAGGAGCAGCTTCGCGGCTAATTTCACGGCCGGCAAATATACTGCTGCCATCCTCGTCGTTCAACAGAACCGACAGTGGCAGCGGCTCCTCAGCCGGTTCATTGGCAGCGTCAATTTCGTCTTCATTAGGCAGCGGATCGCCAACACCGTTGATAGGCATGTGCGATAGATCGGCCGCACTGCCAGGACCCGATTCAATGTTCTGTACATCGAGCCCGGCAGCCGCTGGCTGCTCCTGAACCGCAGGAACGCTTTTATTGGCGCGCGCTGGTGCCGCTTCATCGAGCGGGCGCCCGCCCAGCAGGTCGAGCCGCAGCAATTGCACGATTGTTACCAGATTAGACAGCATTCGCGCTTTGCCAAACCAGGTCTCAAAGCCCGGGTCCATGCGGTGGCGGGTATGGAACTCGCGCACGGTCATCATGCGCTCCCATTCGGGGATCGGCACCATGATTGAGCGCCCGCCCGCATCACGGAATTTGCGAAAGCGCTCCGCCGTTTGGTTCTTGCGGTTGGGCGGAAAATCAGACGCGCGCAGCATAACGCAGTTTTTGCCGCCCATCGCCGGCAGAACCTTATCCAGCTGCCGTTTCAGCCCGCCGCCCTGGGTTGGCCGATTGCACAAAAATATCCGCGCTTCATAGTGATGGCCGGTATTATGGCGCACAGCAATGTCGAAACATGGCAGATCTGAGCTCACATCAGCGTCGGAGACCGTCAGATCGACCGCGCCGTCCCATTCCTTGACCGCAAGCACCAAGGCGCCGTTCAGCGCGTGCATAAGTTCCTGGTCGTCGGACGGGGTTTCCGCTTCGCTGTCGTAATTGAAACGCTCCCATTGATCGCGGTAATCAACCTCTGGATCGGCACTGTCGGCTTTGGCGCCATCATCGCCGCCAAAGGAGAACCCGCCGCCAAGCGCAGCGGCAAGCGAAGAAATAAATCCATCATCATCGCCGCCATTGGTTCCGGCCTCGCCGTCATCATCGGCGCCGTTCAAATCCTGCTGGCAGCGTGATTGCGCGTGCTCCAGCAAACGCCGTGCAGGCAAACCGCGAAACTCTTCGTAAAATTGCGGCGAGAACAGCGCTTCGGCTTCGGTTTCCGACAACCCTTCATTGCCCATGGTCTGATAAGCAATGCGTTTTGCTATGATCGCACGTGCTTCCTCGCTGGTGCGGGTTTCGGTCAGTGCCACCGGGCCGGATTTTTCAATGCGGTCAATATAAGATTGCGCCAGCACCTCGCGCGCCTGGGAGTAAAAATCCGTCAAACAGGAAATCAATATAATCGACGTGGGGATACGGTTGGCGATCTGAATGAGGTCGCGAACGGCTTTTTGGAACCGCTCATTGGCGTCGTCGAAGAACCGCAGATCTTCGACCTGATCGATGCAAAACACCAATGCCGAACGGTCGACGGTCCACATTAGCTTGCCTAGCGATTCAATGATCTCAAATGAGCGCCCTTCGCCCTCATTGGGATCAAGTGCCGCCACCGCTTCCTGGCTCAGCTCATTCAGCTGCCGCCCTTGCAGATATTGCCGCACACGCTGATCGATGCGCGGGTCCTTGCGCTGCAAGTAGAGCAAGGCGCGCACAATATTGATATCAAGATCCTGAGCGGCGAACTTTTCGCTCGCAACAATGTCGTCGGCCAGCTGCATCACCAGGCGCGCCAGATCCATCGGCGGCAAATCCGCCTCGCGCAGCTCATTCAGCGCTTCGGGCGAAATCACCTCGGCGTCGGCCATGATATGATCGGTTAGTTGCGTCAACGCCGTCATGTCGCCTGAGCCGGCCACACCGTCGGGATCATAGGGTTTTTCAAGCGAGTTGATCAGGCGCTGCAAAAAATAATCGGCATAGTTGGTTATGTCCGGCGACATCTGCGCATAGCCGAAATAAGCCTTGCCATCCCGGTGAGCGCTGGTTCTTAGCGCCCGGATCAAATGTGTTTTTCCCGCACCCGATTGCCCGTGGAACAGCAAAATTCGCGCTTGCGGGCTGCCCGAGTTGCCTGGGCTGTTATCGGTAATGGCTTCAAGCAGCTCGCCAAACTTGGCGCGAGCCTTGGGGTGGACTTCCTGCGCATCAACCGGATCGGAGCGCCAGATATCTTCTTCCCAAGTAATACTATGCTCAAAGGCCGCAGACATCTTG
>JAJRRE010000106.1 GCA_024279745.1 Alphaproteobacteria bacterium | reverse complement strand
GCACCCATAAAGCCTCGCGCTCCATGCTCAGTGCTTCGATACCGTCAATATCTGGCCGAAGCTCCAGCGTCGGTGCGCCGCCATCGGAATAAGTCCTATCCCCCGTATGCAGGCCCAGAGCGACGCCATTGCCCGGCCCCGCCCCGCCGCCAGCGCCGCCCTGCCCCTCATCAAAAGCCGGCGCCAGCCAATTTGACAACGACTTGACTGAGCGTGTCACCAGCGGCAACACCGTTTGCCGCCAGAACGTGCGCGTGGCTTCTTGATAGTTGGAATAAGTATTGTCGCCCGGAATACCCAAGAGCATCGGCGGCACACCCAAAGACAGGGCGATCTCGCGCGCTGCTACATGCTTGGCCTCAATGAAATCCATGTCTTTGGGGCTGAGACCCATCGACTTCCAGTCTAGCCCGCCTTCGAGCAGCATCGGCCGTCCGGCATTGGCAGCGCCCTGATAGCCTTCATCCAGTTCTTGCTTGAGGCGCGTATATTGCTCATCGCTCAGATGGGCGTCGCGGCTTGTATAAACCAGCGCACCCGAGGGCCTTGCCGAATTGTCCAGCAGCGCTTTGTTCCAGGCACTGGCCGCGTTGTGAATATCAATCGCCGAAGAGGCGGCTTCAATCGGGCTCATACCGTAATGATCATTGGCCGGGTGGAACAAACGCTGGTGTAGTATCGGGCGCACGCCATCGACGACCTCGCCCGTGAAGCGTACATGTTGAGCATTGACACAATAATCATAAGCTTCCGGCCAGCCGTCAGTGCCCGGCACGACTTTCATCCGGTCGGGACGCAGTACATGCAATTCGCGCACAATCCCATCGAGCGCCACGGCTTCGATATAGGCATTGCCCGAGACCAGAAGATAACCATACCAGGCCTCAAACAGATCGGGGCCGCATTGTTCGCGGTTGGGCCGCCCCACTAGTGCACTCATGGGGTGATCGAACAATTCTTCATCGCCGCGATAGAGGCACAAAGGCACCGAGGCAGCCGCTTCTGCAATCATGCGTACCGAACGATAGACAATGGCGTTTTGCATAAACCCTTCGCGGGCAAACGCATTGTAGTCGCGCGGGCTCCACACCGGTTGCCCCAATGAGGCGATAGAGATCAGCGGCCCGGCCTTGGATGCCTTTTGTTGCGGTGGGGCTGTTTGGTCCGTTGGCGGCGATGCCTTAGACCGGCTTGCGCCCGCGCCCCATCCCATCGCCCGCGCCCACCGCCCGCTTGTCTTCAGATGCGCCAAAGCGCCAGGATTTTGTAGCCGCGCGAAAGCACGACGGGCCAGCGAACTGGCCATCGTTGTGTCACTCATTCCCAATGATACCTTTGGTTAGTTTATAACATTCTCAATGCTGGACGCCCGTGCACCGGCTCCATCAACGCCGTCAATGCCCAGACCAGCGCATCTAATCGGTCGGGACTTTTTCCGCGCACGCGTCCATCCTCGGCAAAGTCAAACATTTGCGCCTCAAGCTTGTCGAACTGCCCCACATGCACGACGCGCCCTTGCGCATAAAGCGCGGCAACGGGTTCGGCGCGCAGCCATTTGCCACGGGTTGCGCGCACCTTGGTGATCGGCACATTGGCGTCCACCTGCCTGATCACACTTTCCACCAGATCGCCGCCTTGATTTACCTCCGCCACAATCCGGTCTGCTTCAAAATCGCGATATGCTGCCACAGCCGCGCTCGCCCATTCATTGGGCGCCCGCCCCTGCAACGTTCTATCCGCCAATACATAAGCCCGCCCGCTAGCGCCCAGGCCGGCCACCACAATCCCGCAGGCATCGGACTTGGCGTGTCCCGTCACCGGCGGATCTACCGCCACCACGATCCGCGCCAGTTGCGGTTTGGTTTCAATGCGCGCGTCCTCCACCCAATGGCGTCGGAACAGGCCTTTCCCCTTGCGTGCCTCGATAATTTCGCCATCAAGCTCCTGGCGCCCCAGCTCCGTGCCGCCGTAGCGCCGCTCTATCTCCGCCATGAAAGCCGGCGCCAAGTTTTGTGCATTGTCAGCCGTTGTCATACGGCTGATCACTGTGCCCTCGTCGGCCATGATCTGTTTCAGCAATTTTAGCGGCCGCGGTGTTGTCGTCACCACCACTTGCGGTACATTTCCCAACCGCAGCGCAAACTGCAACATGTCCCAGCACGCTCGTGCCCGGCGCCAATTGGCCAACTCATCGCACCAGGCGGCAGCAAATTGCGGCCCGCGCAAACTATCGGGGTTCTCCGCCGAATAAATCTGCGCCACCGCGCCATTAGGCCAGGTCAGCTGATGTTTGGATGGCTCATAGTGAGGCCGTTCATTGGGCGGGTGAATGTCAAGTAATCCCGACACCCCTTCCACCATCACGGCGCGTGCTTGATCCATTGTTTGACCGACAAGCGCAATTCGCATTGCCGCACCCGTCGCAAAGGGCTCCATTCCCAGCGCCTGCGCCCGCACCCATTCGGCACCTGCACGGGTTTTTCCCGCACCGCGGCCGCCAAGCATAACCCAGTTGCGCCATCCAAAAGTCCCGTCTTTGGCCAAAGGCGGCATTTGGTTTTCCCGCGCCCAACCAAGCCAGCCATGCGCGGCTACAATCAACTCCTTATCGTTCAGGCCTTCTAAAAAGGCCTTTCGATCCCTAGCCCTTGTTAAGCCTTTCAATGCGCTGCGCAAGATCGCGCCGGATGAGGTCAGCCTCGTCAGCCGTAAGGCCAGCGACTGATCCGCGCTTGTCCGCGCCCCCTCTGATTTGCTCATTAAACTCCGTCAATTTTTCCAGATTTTTAATCAACGATCCGATCGAACTGGTGTCGCGCGCCGAATCTGCTGGTGATCTGATCTTGCCCATTTCCATTCGCTCCTCGATGATCGATATTTCTTTTTCAGTAATTCCAAACAACCGGTCCATCAGCCGACCGACCGCCCCCGCGAATTGATCGGCATCGTACTGCTCTTCTGTTTCGATTTCAGTATTGGCCGCCCGCGTTCGCGCAGCTCCCTTCCCATGGGGCTGTTCAGGCACCACTATCGGACTGTGCGTCTTATCCGTTGCACGCTCACAACTATTGCCAGGCGCCTGCCTTGTCTTTTGCGGACGCCGACCGCGACGGCGCGCCTGCCAGCCACCGCGTTTGCGCCGGTAGGTAATTTTTCCCAATGTGACATTAAAAGTGCTGCAGATGTCTTGCAACGTCATGTCGCTATGTTCATAGGCCTGCCGAACAGCCGCCCACGCCTCGTCTTCGTCGCCACTCATGTTGCGCCGCCCACCTTGCTACAGGTTGTTTCTCATATGAATTGTTTGGATCGTTCAGCTGAATATCAGCTGCAGCGCCATGTCGCCGATTTCATATCGTCGATTGCAAGCCGCCGGTTTCATGTCTTTGATGTCACAGGTTGCGCTTGCCCGACTGAGCCACTGAGCCACTGAGCCACTGAGCCACTGAGCCACTGAGCCACTGAGCCACTGAGCCACTGAGCCACTGAGCCACTGAGCCACTGAGCCACTGAGCCACTGAGCCACTGAGCCACTGAGCCTTACGCGCTGCATTTGACCGGGCCGCCATGCTTGACCAGCTCACATTCTTGCGAGCGATAACAAACATGACATCACATGTCTTCGAATGCTATGAATTCGAGGAGACATTTCTGACTATAACAAAACAATACTACAGCACCGCACCGCTGTCAATAACATATTCAAATTATTTTCATTATATACTTGCGATATACACAGGCGCACTATCAACCTTACATAATATCATTGTTATTATTCTGCGGGATTACTTTTTTATACAGTTAACTGGTTTATTTCGCTTTGGGATAACTGCGAATGATGTAGCGCTCCATATCGTCTTCACTCACGCCTTTTTCGCTCTTTGTCCAACCACGTACCGAAATTCCCGCCTCATGCACGCTATCGGCCCGCCCGGAAATCAGCGGATGCCACCAGGCCAAATCACCGCCATTGGCCAGGATCCGATAGGCGCAGCTCTCGGGCATCCATTCCAATTGGGTGATTTTCTCCGGCGTTACCGCGACGCAATCCTTCATCCTCTTGAACCTGTTGGGATAATCCGAGCACCGGCAGCGCTGTTGGTCCAGCAAGGCACAGGATAATCGGGTCAAATGCAATTTGCCCGTCTCAGCATCCTCCAGTTTCAATAAACAACAGCGCGCACAACCGTCACACAGGGCTTCCCATTCCCTCTGCGTCATTTCTTCCAACGTCTTTTGCTTCCAAAAGGGTAGATTATCTTGGCTCAAATTGCTTCTCTTCGGCTATACAGTTGTGACAATCGGCTATGCTACACATAAAACCATATTTGTCTGCTTTGCTGGAGTTGGCGCGGATGGTAAAACTTCTGCCCAAACGACATCTTGCCGGGTAATACCATTTGGCTGAGGAAATGCGCGGGTTGTTTTCCATGGCGCGGCCGATTTCGTCGTCGTTAGCTGAAATACAGCCCTATGACGAAGACCGAATAAACGGGCAAGAGATACTTTTGTTGAAGCCCCTCAGGCGATGAAGGACCGTTTGGTTTGAGCGACTGGTTATTTAAACGCGGTGGACGCAATCGGCTGATTAATTGGCTGGGTATCGATTCGTGGATCGATTCCAACATCGCCGAATCCATGCAAGAAGCGGCAGATCACTGGAATGCCGGCTCCAATTTTTTTGCCCGCTTTCGCCTGACCGGCTGGACTCGCATCTTCAATGAATTCGCTTCCGAGGGCTTAACGCTATTGGTTGCCGGCCTTGCCTTCACCTATGTCCTGGCCCTGCCCGCGTTTTTGGAAGTCGATGAGGACAACTGGCTGTCAACCGGCAAATATGCCGTCACATTTTTAGACCGCAATGGCAATGAAATTGGCAAACGCGGCATTTTGCATTCAGATGCCGTGCCTCTCGATGAAATTCCCGAATATCTGATCATGGCGGCGCTGGCCACCGAGGACCGCCGTTTCTTTGAACATTTTGGCGTAGATATATTGGGAACGCTGCGCGCTTTATTTGAGAATGTGCGCGCCAATGGCGTTGTCCAGGGCGGCTCCACATTAACCCAGCAACTGGCCAAGAATTTGTTTTTGTCGTCCGAGCGGTCGCTCAAGCGCAAGATCAAGGAATTGTTCTTGTCGTTCTGGCTGGAGACCCATCTTACAAAAAAACAAATCCTCAAGCTATATCTTGACCGCGCCTATATGGGCGGCGGCGCCTTTGGT
>JAJRRE010000005.1 GCA_024279745.1 Alphaproteobacteria bacterium | reverse complement strand
GGGGTCTTTTTCGGTGCCGTCGGGCGAAAGGACATGACCGGAAGGCGCTGAAATGATAGGCTGCCGGTTCCACATTAATCGCGGCATGTTCGGGGCGCGACCAATCCAAAGCTAAGAGTGAATGATACGGTGATATTGCGGCTGGGACGACTAGTTATGGCGACGCTGTACGGGTGTACATTTTTTGCCCTGCCCAATGCCGCCGCTGGGCATTCGGTGGTTCTTGAAAAGGTTAAGCAACGCGGGCATGTGATCTGCGGCGTTTCAAAGGCTATGCCCGGCTTCTCCCAGGTCGATAAATCGGGCAAATGGTCTGGCTTTGAAATCGATTTTTGCGCGGCTCTCGCGGCTGCGGTGTTAGGGCGCCGTGACGCGGTGAAATTTCTTTCAATAAACGCTGCGGCCCGCATTGCTAAATTGCGTAACGGCGATGTGGATGTGTTGGTGGCAAGTTCCAGTTGGACGCTGAGCCGCGCTACCGATCGAGGGGTCAGGATTGTCAGCCCGCTGTTCTATGAAGGGATGGCGTTACTAGTGCGCCGTGATCAGGACATTGCCAGTGCTTTTGAGTTAACGGGGGCGGCATTTTGCACATTGGCGGCGTCGCCGGCGCAACGCGGTATTGCCCGTTATTTCGGATCGCGTAATATGTCCCATGAGATTGTCGCGTTCGATACCTGGGATGAAGCGGTCAAGTCGTTTAAGTCCCGGCGCTGCCAGGTATTAGGTGCTGAACTGAGCGTGCTGGCGTTGCAATTGTCATCAATGCCGGACAAGGCAGATTATATGGTTTTGCCGGAATTGATCGCCCAAGAGCCTATTGGGCCGGCGGTGAAGCGCGGCGATGAGCGCTGGTTTGATATTGTACGCTGGACGATATTTGCGCTGATCAAAGGCGAAGAACTTGGGCTGTCCTCCACGACAATAGAGGCGGCGCGCGCTCAGGATAATCCAATTATCCGGCAATTTCTTGCCGAGGATAATGTGATCGGAAAGTCGCTGAAGCTGGAGCCTGGCTGGACGGGGCGGATCATCAAACAAGTGGGTAATTACGGCGAGATATTTGCCCGCAACCTTGGGGCAGGATCGCCGTTACACAGGCGGCGGCAACTTAATAAGCTGTGGTCGAACGGTGGCTTGCTGGCAGCACCTGCATTTCGGTGAGCTGCGCTTGGTTGTGTCGCGCGGCGCTTTCATTTTGCTTTCATTTGCTTTGTTGAGCTTATGCAGTTTTAAACATGCTGAGTTCTGCTGTGCGTTTATTTATTTATATATTAGCTGAGCTGAGCTGAACTTTGCTCGGCAATTTGTCGGCATTCGCCAAATGGTGATTACACCGCCGCAGCGTGATCGGTAATTTTGTTAACCGCCGCCAGGTCGAAGCCTTTTATCATCAGCCAGGCTGCCAAGAATAATTCATTCAAAACGATTGGTATGACGAGCGCCATTAAAACAGGATACTCAACACCAAACAGTTGAATTATCGTCACTGCGAGAAGCAGTACTGTAGCGACCAAACCCCATATGGAAATAAACCGTGGGACAATTTGCGTTTGATACAGCAGAATATAAAAAAACAGCGCTCCAGAAATGAAAAAGTAAATATGTACGCGTTCATAGATAAATTCTCGTCCGCCTTCCAATGATGGCAACAAGATTGTGACACCTCCCATGATCATCAAGCCGCCTTCAATGAATCTGGAAGCCATATATAGATAGTTGGTTGTTTTAGTTTCATCACGACTAAATATCGGAAACATCAATAACGGTATGCCGATTACGGCAAGTCCACTTAGAATATCCGTGGCAACGCCCAAGGGAGCATTTTTTGTGATGGTGTATGTGAGCATGGTGTAGGCCGCTATGATTAAAAGGCCGGCAAATGTCGCTCGCTGTTTATTAGATAGTTCCATTGCCATTACTATTTCCGTGTCTTTAAGGGGCGCATTCACTTTTGCATTATAACTTCGACATCAACGTCCTGTCCGGCACCGACGCTAAACGATCGTTTCAACACTTCAGCTCCATAGCGCACGGTCACCACATAACTACCCGCCGCCAGAATATGCGTTGGGATGGCGCCGACAGTTGTCAACACAGCTACGCCTTTGTCTGTTGCCAGCTGCCAGCGGGCGTCGGCCAACGCCTCGCCCCCCGATCTGGTGACCAATTTCAAAGTCACGCGCGCCGCGGCATGGGTCAATGAGACTTCGGTAAGCTTGCCGGCTTCAACCGCGACATCTGAATTGACGTGAGAATTTGCATCGCCATAGATGCTCTTGATGAAATACAGTCCGGCATTGAGGCGCACGACCACGCCAGGGCGAACGGCGCTCATGATGCGGGTGCGTTCGCCAAATTGATTGCGCTGATCAGAGAATATTTCAAAGCGAATGGCATTGGGAGCTGGAGTTTCGCCGCTGGCCAGCAAGGCTTGCAAACGCAGTCCTCCGGCGTTGAGTGTAAAATTTTCAACGCGCTCAACACCGGTTTTAATGGTGATCTTGCGGGTTAGATTTGCCTGTCCATAAGCAACGTTAATGGCATAAGTTCCCGGCTTAAGTTTGATGATCGGCGCCGGCTGCCGGTGAGTAGCAAGCAGTTTTGGCGCTTTCGTCACGATGGCATTGAGTGCCACGCCATTGAAGGCATAGACGCGCCAAACTAGTCCCTTATCAATTTGTGGCCCGGAATTGGTTAGCAGGGCGACCAGTTTTATTTGCGCGATCTGGGATACGGATGTGTCTGATGCAGGCCGATCAGATGCGCCGGAATTTGCCGGAGATCGAACTGCTGCCGACCAGTTTTGCGGCGGCGATTGCAAAACTGGTGCTGTGCCCGCTGGCGGTGTTTGTTGGGCGCGCGCAACGCTGCAATTGCTACAGCTAAAAACCGATGCGAGGCAAAATACTAATGCTGAAAGACACCACAAGAATATCGCTCGGCTGGTTTGCCGTGCATGTGCTGCCGCGCCGCGCGGTTCAAAACACTGCCGCGAAGGGGGGGCTGCGATCGCTGCCGGTCGTAGATGCTGTTGATCAAGCATGGCCAGGTGAGCCGCCTTTTATCGATTAACCAAAGTGTTAATGTACTCTTCTTCATCACGGATACTAACGCGGCGCCATGACCCAAGGGGAGAAATTAACGACAAAGAACAGGAGCTTGCAATATTGGCAAGCATATGGCTGGGGCGCGGCAGGTGTTCAAGAATTCCATATAAGAGCCTGAACGGCTCTTGATTGGGGGTTTTTCAGGCCCGAAATACCGAACTCGGGATTTGGTGGGCAAACAACTCAAAAGGAAAGCAAGGGCAGCGCCAAAAGAAGGGGAGGCCCGCGAATAAAAAGAGAGGAATGAAACAAGAATATTGAACCTCATAACCTTTCCATCAAGAGCCTTAAGCCGCGCCAGGGCCAAGAGTGGGTGCCGGTTGCCTTCAGTTCACAGCTAGTTCTATGGAGATGTCATCTCCTACGATAACGTCAAATCGGCGCTCATATTTTTGCCGCGCCAACGAGCCGTTGCCATATAAGATCCTGCCGCCAGAATGTCCTTGGCAATTGGCTGCACGGTTTGTTTGATTACCTGGCCTGCCTGATCGGCAATATGCCAAAACACGCCCTCGCGTATTGTTTGGCCTGCCAATGTTTGCAAACGCAACGTGACCTGTCCGGCTTGATGTTTCATTACCAATTTGCCCTGTTGGCCTTTTGTGATTGTAACCTCATAGGCTAGCAGAGCATTGGCCAGCCCAACGCGGCTTTCAATCCGGTAGCGACCGGCGGCCAATGACAGCTTCGGGTTTGGCCGTTCAGTGCGGATTGGCGGTGTGCTGTCTTGATCCAATAAAATCAGCTTGTAGCTGACTGGTATTGCAAGGTTCAATTTTTTCTCGCCCAATTGAGCGGAAAGTTGCAGCTTGGCCGGGTCGATTTGGATCTGTCGTTTTAAGACGCTGCCGGCACTCAGGGCCAGGCGGGATGTTTTGCGGGCGGTACCGACACGAGTGGCCACAGTATAGGTTCCGGCAGCTAAAATAAATGTCGCGTTTGGACCAACAGCCCTGGCAATTTCGCGGCGCCCATCTCTTGCCTCAGGATCGTCTTCAGATATTATGAATATAACATCGTTGAGCGGTCCTTTGTTCTGGGTGTCGATGGCGCTAAGCTTTATGATCCCGGTTTTAAAAGACAGATCGATGCTGGCTGACGCTCCAGGGGCAATATTGATGTTACGGGTTAACGTCTCATTGGCATGTCTGGCATTCAGCAGGTAGGAGCCTGCCGGCAAGGTAAGTGGTGCAAACGGCAAGCGCTTGATGGCGACCGGGACGCTGGCCTTTTGTGTCCCATCAGTTGGCGCGTTGAAAAGCGAAATAATAATACTTTCGGGCTGGCCGGACGCGTTTAATCGCGCCGCATTAACGGCTAGCGTCCCCGCATCAAGCGATAGATTTGCCCGTGTGAGCGTATCCAAAGTGACTGTGATTTTCTGGCGCACGGTTACACCAGCATGGCTAAGAGAAATAACGTAATCGCCAGGGGAGAGCGGAGTTTCCAAACGGGGCGTTATGGAGACCTGTGCGGGCGCATCATCGGCGGCGCCAAGGCGTTTCACTTCCCACTTGGCTGGCTCCAATATCGGCCCAGAACTTTCGCTCAACGAAAAGGTCAGCGCGACACCGGAGCCGGAAAAATTCACCGCGGGCATTGGGCGCGGTATGTCTTTCAAACTAGGTGAATTGGCTGCATTCTCATCATTCGGCAGATTTGGCTGCCTGCGCTCAGACCCAAAGGGGGTCCCGTTCAATGCCAAGCTCCAAGCTGTATCAACTGCGTCTTGCATGTCCCGGCGCGATTGCACGTTAAAATGCCGCCCTCCGGTTTCCTGGGAAATACACGCCATTGAACGAAAGTCCGGCGCGTTAAGGCCAATGGAAATTACATGGACGGGCGTGCTGGGGTGAACCGCGGCAAACTCTGCAGCAAACCGGCAGGGGTCGGCGCGGCAATTATCTATGCCGTCATGCAGCAAGATCATGCTGGCAGGGCCGTCGATATCGGCCAATTGATCTGCACTTTTGCGAAGAGCCCTGGTCAGCGGACCACGACCTTTTGGGTTGAGTTTTCGCAAGGGGCGCATGATCTGCCGCACATTGAGCGGCGCCAAATTTCGCAGAGCGCTGGCGTCGGAGCAGTCGCGCCGACGCCGATTGCCATAGGAGAACAGGCCGACGTTGACGGCGGCAATACCGTTCGCCTGGCTATCGCGCAGGGCATTGTCTAACGCCGAGCGGGCTTGATTGAGTTTAGACTCCCGCTCCCCCTCCAGCTGCCCCCACATTGAGCCTGAGCCGTCAAAAATGATCATGACTGACGGAGTATTTTGCGCCGCCAGCACAGGGGGCGCTAAACCGAGTAATAGAGCCAGCCCGGTGAACGAAAGTCGCAGCAATACCGGCACATATTTACACCGCAAAGAGGTTTGGCCAAGCGGCGCCAAAGGGCTGGCACCGCGATCAATTGCGGGGTTGCCGTTTGGGCGAGTGCCGCACCTGCGCGTCGTCGTGCCGGTGTTATGGCGTGGGTGTAGGTGTGCCGCAATCATTGTGCCGTGAAGTCCCTTGAAATTCTGACCTTTTTGCCTGCAATTGGTTTATAGCGCCAGGACCAGATCGCAGCAATTCACTATAAGCGGTTATGGACGCCGTTTCCAGCGCGGTATATACGCGGTGTAAGGGCGCCGCGCGGCCGCCGTGCGGGCAGTGCGCGGGCTGAACGACAACGAAAGAAGTTTAATGCTGAATTTCCTATTGACCCGGCGCTCGGTCAAGGCCGCGCAAATGCGTGCGCCAGGGCCGAGCCCAGAAGAACTAAAGCAAATTTTAACAGCTGCGGTCCGTGTGCCTGATCACAAAAAGCTGACACCCTGGAGGTTCATTTTATTTGAAGGCGACGCGCGCGCGCAGTTTGGCGATGTTTTGGCTCATGCCTGCATGAGTGAAGAAGCCATGCAGCCCTCATCAGTGCGATTACAGACCGAGCGCGAGCGTTTCTTGCGCGCGCCGCTGGTTGTGGCCTTGATCAGTGCACCGGTAAGCAAACCCGGCGTGCCTGAGATGGAGCAAATATTGTCATGCGGCGCAGTGGGGCAAAATTTATGTCTGGCCGCCAATGCACTGGGATACGGTACCAACTGGCTGACGGAATGGCTGGCCCAAAGCTCGGCGGTTGTGCAGGCCCTTGGGTTGGGCGAGCACGAGCGCGTTGCGGGGTTTATTTATATCGGAACGCCTGCCGCGCGCCAGGACGATCGCGACCGGCCGGATCTGGCGCGCATTGTCACGCCCTGGCAACCGCAGTCTTAAAGGTTACCTAAAAGAGCAATGAGCTATAACGTGAGGCTCCTGCTGGATGAGACCAATCTGGCAATGTTTTTTGACAACCAAGAGCACAGCCAGGACAAGGGCGAGACTTTAAATGTTTTACGAAACTGAGACCAACGATCACGGGCTGACCCACAATCCGTGGAAGTCGCTGATGGTGCCGCGCCCGGTGGGCTGGATTTCAACGCTCGCCCTGGATGGGACGCCAAACCTTGCGCCGTACAGCTATTTCAATGGTGTTGGTGAAAATCCCAATTACGTCATGTTCTCGTCAGGCGGCGTAAAGGATTCCATGCGCAATGCGCGCGACACCGGCGAATTTGTTTGCATCATGGCAACCTGGGAGCTGCGCGAGCAGATGAATATAACAAGCGCAAATTTCGAACCGGGCCTTGATGAGATGGCATTTACCGGCCTGACGCCCGTGCCGTCGAAACTTGTGAAACCACCGCGAATTGCCCAAAGCCCGATTGCCATTGAATGCAAGACCCATCAGGTAATCGAGTTGCCCGGTCGCGCCGATGGCACCGGCGTTTCTTATTCAATGGTGGTTGGCCGTGTTGTTGGGGTATATATCGATGATAGTGTAATCAAGAATGGTGATGTCGATATCGGCGCAATCAAACCAATTGCCCGGCTTGGGAATATGGACTATTGCGTCGTGCGCGAAGACACCATTTTCACTCTGGCCCGTCCCGATGCCGCGCGGTTGATCGTTGAAAAAGGCTGACATCACGCAGCAGCGTTAGACGACACGCAGGTTGAGCAACAACACGCCGTTTGGGTAGCGGAAACTCGTTTTAATTTGCGGCGGACAGAATTGGTGCAGCGCTCTAGTAGCGGAACTGCTCGCGCAGGATACGCTCGTCAAGCGAATGGTCCGGATCGAACATCATCAACAGCTCAATCGAGTTAACCTGCTCCACGTCAACGCGTGCAACTGAGCGGGTCTCAAAATTGTCGGCAACCGCACTGATCGGGCGTTTGGCAGGTTCGAGCACATCGAAGCGAATGGCGGCAGTGGCTGGGATCAATGCCCCGCGCCAACGCCGGGGACGGAAGGCGCTGATTGGTGTTAAGGCAAGCAGCGGCGCGTTGATCGGCAGAATTGGGCCTTGCGCGGACAGATTATAAGCGGTTGAACCGGCCGGAGTCGCGACCAGAACGCCATCGCAAATCAGCTCTTCCATGCGCAATTTACCATCGATCGTAATCTGTATTTTGGCGGCCTGCCGGGTTTGGCGAAATAACGAGACTTCATTGATGGCCAGGCTCTGGCTGATCTGCCCATCGTGATAGGTGGTGGTCATGCACAGGGGATGAACGGCGCTGGTTTGGGCGCATGATAAGCGGTGGCGAAGATTGTCCTCGCGGTATTCGTTCATCAAGAAGCCGGTTGAGCCGCGGTTCATGCCATAAATTGGAATGCGGTCATGCATGTGCGCGTGCAGCGTCTGCAGCATCAAACCATCACCGCCCAATGCCACAATAGCGTCCGCCTCGGCGGGGGGGACATTGCCGTAATAGTCGGTCAGACGCTCCAGCGCTGTTTGCGCCTTTGGGACGTCGGAGGCAACGAAGGAGAGGTTTTTGAACTGGCTGGGAATCGGGGTCATAGGTGTTGTGATCGCAAGGTTCATGACAAGGTTCAATTTTCTCAGGCCAATTCCAAGTTTCCCTGGGGGCGATTGCAAGAACGTTCTGAGGTCATATTGATGCGGAAAAGGGCGATATGTAGGCTGACGCAGTTGAATAAGAACAACAAGAAAAAATTAATATTTTAACGCTGTTTTGTCGATGTCGGGCGGAATAAATCAAATAGTGATCCGTTTGCGGGCTTGTGCCGGCACACGGCACACGGCACACGGCACAGCTGGCGAGAACAGCTCATGGGCCACGGGGGCACTGCGCGGCGATCCCGTGTCGCCGTTTTGCGCCAAGCGGGTGAGGTGTTCAATTGTTTGTTGCGCCGTTCTCATGGCTGTGTCG
>JAJRRE010000105.1 GCA_024279745.1 Alphaproteobacteria bacterium | reverse complement strand
GCGCAAAAGACGCTCTGCACCACATTGCTGCAAGCTGTTGGCGAAGTGGAGTGGGTCGATGATGAGGCGCTGATCGATGCGGTAACGGCGGTCTCCGGGTCGGGCCCGGCTTATGTGTTTGCGCTTGCTGAATGTTTGGCCGATGCCGGTGTGGCCGCCGGACTTGATCTAGCAATGGCTGAGCGTTTGGCCCGGGCCACCGTATCGGGCGCCGGGGAATTGCTGCATCGCTCGCAGGAAAGCGCTGCCACATTGCGTGCGAACGTTACGTCACCGGGCGGCACAACCGCAGCTGCACTCGATATTCTAATGCCGCATCTGGCTGACGCGCGAAATGAGGCCGAACACGCCGGCGGCCAAGCCAGTGGACAAACCGGCGGCCAAGCCAGTAAACCGGCCAGCGCAGGCGATTTGCGCGAGCTGATGACCAAAGCGGTTGCAGCGGCGACAGCGCGCGGGCGCGAACTCAGTTCATGACGTGTGTTGAGCCGGGAACCGACAGGCGATGAAACAGCTTTACCCGGCGGTTTTTTAGATTAAATCCACCTTCCCCCTTTTCTCGCGTCTCAATCGCGCTTACATTTAAGCAAATTGGAGGATGCCATGATTATTTTTGACGGCCCCCGCGGGCAGATTATCGCCGCCGCTCTGGAGCTTGCCAAAAGCGGCAATTGGGCGACACTCTCGTTACTTCAGATTGCGCAAAAGGCCGATCTATCCCTTGTCGAGCTGCGCACGCATTTCTCCAGTAAAGGCGCAATCTTGACTGCTTTCATGCGCCTTGTTGACGATGCGGTGGTTGCCATGCCGCCGCGCGCGGAAGATGGCGAAGGCGCCCGAGATCGGTTGTTCGAAGTTATCATGAACCGTTTTGACGTGCTGGCGCCCTATAAGCAGGCTTTGAAATCAATAGCAGCAGATCCGATACCGACACCCTCGCAGGTCCGCGCCTTGGCCTGTTCGCAGCACTGGATGATGCAAGCAGCAGGCCTGTCTACCGACGGACTGCGCGGCGATATCAGAATTGCCGGGCTCATGGGCCTCTATATTTCAGTCTTCCGCACCTGGCTGAAAGACGATGATGACGGGCTGGCACGCACCATGGCCAAGCTGGACCGGCGGCTACGGCGCGGCGAAAGTTCATTGCAGCAATTGGATGAGCTGGCCTGCGGCGCGAGAAAATCAGCCAAGCGGTTGGCGTCAATCATGTGCTGCGCTGTGCCCTGGCGACGGCGAAACGGCAAGGCTGGCGCAGGCGGCTCAGATGCGAGCGGCCAAGACATTTCAGGCGCTGGCGATGACGCGGCTCAAACCACATCGCCCGATGATCCGGCAAACGGCGCCGCGCCCGCCCCAGCGGCGTGAGGCCAGAGGCCTGTCTGGGTTAAATGTCAAAACTGATTAAACCTGAAAGTTTGCCGCAGTATAATTTGAGGGGGCCCATGGCAGAAAATGAAACGGCGGACGGTGAGCCGCGCGCGCTGATCTCTTTTGATGACTTCATGAAAGTCGATATTCGCGTTGGGACCATCGTCGAAGCTACCGATTTTCCAGAAGCGCGCAAGCCGGCCTTCAAATTGATGATAGACTTTGGCCCAGAAATTGGCGTCAAGAAAAGCTCGGCGCAAATTACCGCCAATTATTCCGTGGAAGACCTCATTGGGCGGCAGGTTTGCGCAGTGGTGAATTTTCCGCCCCGGCAGATCGGGCCACTCATGTCGCAGGTGTTAACCCTGGGAATGCCCGACAGCGATGGGGAGGTGATGCTGATTTCGCCCAGCAAAAAAGTTCCCAATGGCGGGCGGCTGTATTGATGTTTTGGCGAGCCAGGAGCACTGAAGACCTCGGGGGAACAACGGGGGAAGTTCCGCTGTGAGTTGGCCCCCCCGCCCGTAGCAGTGTTACAAAGAGCAGCGTTACATAGAACGGTGCTACATAGAGCAGTGTTACATAGAGCAACGCTACATAGAGCAGAGCTTCAAAGCGGCAGACGGAAACTGGCACGCAGGCCGCCCAGGCCCGGCGACGTCGTCAAGGTAATATCGCCGCCATGGGAGCGGGCAATGTCGCGCGCAATTGAAAGCCCCAGTCCCGTATTGGCTTCATCTTGATTGCGCGCGTGATCGAGCCGCAAAAACGGCTTGAAGACATCTTCGCGCACTTCGCGGGAAATTCCCGGTCCATTGTCCTCGACATCAATGCGCAGCCATTTTTCTTCGCTGGACGCGGTGATTTTAATCTGGTCGCCAAAGCGCGCGGCATTGGAAATCAAATTGGTAATCGCCCGCTTGAGCGCATTGCGCTTGACTGTGAGCTGTAGATCCTTGCGCCGCTTGCGCATTTTAAGTTCGATGGGAATGCCGAATTGGAAGCTGTCCTCCAAGATTTCCTCCAATAGCTCGCGCATATTTGTCGGCGCCACACTCTCGCCGCCATCGCCTTTGGAAAAGGCCAGATAATCTTCCAGCATGTGCTGCATTTCATCGACGTCAGAATGCAAGGCCTTAATTTCAGGGTCGTCGCCAAGCATGGCCAGCTCCAGCTTGAAGCGGGTCAATATGGTGCGTAAATCGTGACTGACGCCAGCCAGCATTAAGGTGCGTTGTTCAACATGAGTTGTGATCCGATCGCGCATTTCAATAAAGGCCAGGGCCGCCTG
>JAJRRE010000104.1 GCA_024279745.1 Alphaproteobacteria bacterium | reverse complement strand
TCACATCGCGCAATAAGGGCAGAACGAAGTCGCCAAAGTCCGGCGCCCGGTGATCCTGCAACGCCACATCCATGGCGCTGCGAATTTCAAACGGCATATTGGTGGGGCCGGGAATTGCTAGTCCGTTAAAGCCTGACATGGGTGATCTCCTGGAAAGTTGCTGGCGGGGCTTTGCCGAAATTGGGCAGCGGCAGCAAAGCCCCCTCAATTGAAACTGGTCATAAACCATAACCGCCGCAGCAAACAAGGAAATTCTTTCCGCATTTTCGATTAATTGATTTTCCTACATGCATTCCGCCGGTTAAGTTACTTTTCGCGACCAGTTGGGCCACGATAACACCAGCAACATGCTTGACAGACCCGGCATCCGGCCCGACAAGGATTTGGACGATTTGTTGAACTGTCCAACTCTAATAACCACCCGATAAACGAAAGCCGCTCCGTCTGCCCATGGCTTCTTCCCCCACCATATCCCCCTCAGCCTCGGCCTCCACCAAGGCCAGCAAAAAACCACGCGGGCGGCCCCCTTCCGCCAAAACAGCGGGAGCAGCCAATAGTAGGCCGGCTCCGGTGAAAGGTCTCGACCGCTCACTGGCCCTGCTCGATGTGCTGTCACAGGAAAACGGTCTGAGCTTAAGTGAAGTGGCCGCGCGCGCCGACATTGCCGCCTCCACCGCCCACCGTATCCTGACCACGTTGGAAGCACATAAATTTGTGCGCCAGGATGAAGACAGCGAACTGTGGTCCATCGGCCTGAAGGCCTTTCAGATCGGCAGTGCCTTTTTGCGTGGGCGCAAAGTCGTCGATGCGGGCCGCCCGGCCATGCGCGATCTACTGCGCCGTTCCGGTGAGACGGTCAATCTGGCCATCAAAGACGACACTGCCATTGTTTATATCTCTCAAATGGAAAGCCCTTCATCTATTCGCGCCGTGCATCGGCCCGGCTCGCGCAGTCCGGTTCATTCATCGGCGGTTGGCAAAATGCTACTGGCCGGATTGCCTGATGAAGAAGTGCGCGCCTTTCTCGCCCAAACGGGCATGGAGCGCTTTACGGCAACCACCATCACTGGCGCCGACAATTTTCTGACCGAGCTGGCGCAGGCCCGAAAGCGCGGTTGGTCGCTCGATAATGAAGAACGAATTGATGGAATGCGCTGCATCGCCAGTGCTATCTATAATGAACATGGCGAGGCTATTGCCGGCTTATCGATCTCCGGTCCTGTCAATCGGCTGACCGCCGCGCGGATCGAAGAGCTGGGGCCTTTGGTTGCAGATGCGGGGCACGATGTCACTTTGGCTATTGGCGGCACCTCCCCTGCCAAAGCTCCCCTGGGTAAAGTCATTTGATGCTTGTTTTATTCGTAAGGTGCAACGGCCAGCAGCCGGCAGATCGTCTCATCACCGCTTGAGCACAAAACAATCATTTTTGCGCTACCAGCCAACTCCCGCTACAGTTTATAAAGCGCAAGGCCTGGATCGCCCGTTTATGATCGCCTGCCGGAACCACCTGATTATGATGGCCTGATTATGATCGCCTGGCCCAGCTTCCTCGATGCCGCGCAGCTCGATGCTCATACCGGCCTTTTTTTGGCTCAGATAAACCCGCAGCAATTTTCAGGACTGTAGCAGTATGGAAATCAGACAGTTCAAGACACTGGTCGCCATTGCCGACTTTGGCTCATTCGCCGCGGCCGCCGATGCGGTTGGGCTGACCCAGTCGGCCATCAGCCTGCAAATCAAAAACCTGGAAGACGAGCTGGGGTTTGAGCTGTTTGATCGCCGCCACCGTCCGCCCATGCTCAACAACAAGGGCGTGCTGCTGGTTGAACATGCGCGCACTATTGTTACGACCTGCGATCTGGTCGCCCGGCTTGGCTCAAACGACGATCTAAAAGGCACGTTAACATTTGGCGCTGTGCCCACAGCCCTGGCCGGTATTGTCCCTGAAGCTTTGGCGACCTTGCGCGCGCAACACCCCAATTTGCATATCAGCGTCAAAAGCGGGCTGTCATTCGAGTTGGCCGGGCTGGTCCGCGGCGGTTAAATCGATGCGGCTCTGGTGACCGAACCCAGCCAGCTTTCTGGCGGACTGGACATGCACCACATTGCGCGCGAACCGCTCGTCGTGATTGCGCCGCCGCAGCTTGCAGGTGACACCGATGAGGAACTTCTCAAAGCCGCGCCGTTTATTCAGTTCAACAAACGCACCTGGGCCGGGCAGCAGATCCACCAGCACCTGGCCGATCGCCAGATCCATGTCGAGCTTGGTATGGAGATCGACAGTCTGGAAGCCATTGCCCGCATGGTGCGCCACGGTCTGGGCGTATCGGTGATCCCGGTGGCGGCGCGCGCCGCGCAAATTGCCAGCGGCGTTAAATGGGTGCCCTTTGGCGATCCGCCCGTCTATCGGAACCTGGTACTGCTGCAACGCGCGCACCATCCCAAGGCCGAGTTGGTGCGAGCCTTATGCCAAATCCTGACGCGCTATGGTCCCACTTAATGCAGTAATCAGTCCCGCTTCACTGCTCGAATATGCCGATTGTTACCGAGTACAACATGACCCACACTTGATTAAACTCTAAATATTACTCGCTTTTCTTAACTCCAACTCACGACTAAACTCACAAACGCAGCTGTCCGAACACGCCGGTGCAGTCCCCGAACAGGCCACATATCATGAGCGATCCCGCTTCCTTCTCCTCTTCCGCGCCGCAAAACGGCACCGATCGCGACACGGCATCTAAAGCCACTCAGCCAGGCGGCCCTTTGGCCGGTGTGCGCATTCTTGATCTGACGCGCATCCTGGCCGGACCGACGACCACGCAATTGCTGGGCGATCTGGGCGCCGATGTCATTAAGATCGAGCGCGCCGGTCTGGGCGACGACACCCGCACCTGGGGCCCGCCATTCGTGCAGGACAACGACGGCCGCGACACGCGCGAGAGCGCCTATTATCTTTGCGCCAATCGCAACAAGCGTTCAGTCGCCATCGACATGGCAACCCCTGAAGGCGCACAAACGCTGATCGCGCTGGCCGGTAAATGCGATGTCGTAGCGGAGAATTTCAAAGTCGGCGGGCTTGATAAATTCGGCCTGGGCGCAAAGCAGTTATTGGCGCGCTACCCCAAGCTGGTTTATTGCTCGATCACCGGCTTTGGCCAAACCGGGCCGAACGCCCACCGCGCCGGCTATGACATCATGGCACAAGGCTATGGCGGCATGATGAGCCTGACGGGCGAACCGGGCGGCGAGCCGGTTAAAGTGGGCGTTGGCATTGCTGATGTGGTTTGCGGACTGTACGCCTCGACCGCTATTCTCGCTGCTCTGCGCCACCGCGACCTGACCGGCGAAGGCCAGCATATCGATGTTGCCCTGGTTGATAGCCAGATCGCCTGGCTGGTCAATGAGGGCGTCAATTATCTCACCTCGGGCAAGGACCCGATCCGGCGCGGCAATCAGCATCCGAACATCGTGCCTTATCAGGTCTTCGAGACCAGTGACGGCCATGTCATTGTCGCGGTTGGCAATGATCGCCAGTTCAAGCGCTTTTGCGACATCATCAGCAGACCGGAGCTGGCGCTGGACGAGCGCTTTGCCGGCAATGTCGGGCGGGTCAACAACCGCGAGGCGCTGATTGAGATTTTGCAAGCCCATCTCAAGACCCTGCCCAAGGCCATGCTCCTGGAGAGTATGGAACGCGAAGGGGTCCCCGGCGGCCCGGTCAATACGTTGCGCGAGGTGTTTGCAACCGATCAGGCCAAAGCGCGCGATATGAAAATCGAAATGCACCATCCCGCTGCCGCCTCAGGCTCAGTATCGCTAATTGGCAATCCGCTTAAATTTTCCAAAACCCCCGTCACCTATCGCCATGCGCCGCCGATGCTCGGCCAGCACACAGATGAGGTCTTGAAGGAACTGCTCGGCGACGATGCCCCATTGAAATCGCGAAATCCGGGCGCCGCGTCAGATCCGCCATCCAGTCTCACGGGCGACGACGACGACGACGACCGCCATTCGACTTGAAATCCGCATAAGGTAGGCCTGTCATGTTTCAACTCACCAACGATCAGCTTCGCCTCCAGGACCGCGCCAGACATTTGGCCTGTGAAGCGTTTTTGCCCCGGGCCGCCGACATCGACCGCTCAGAAGCCTATCCATGGGACAACATAAAACTGCTCACCGATTACGGCTTTATGGGTATGACCATCCCCACCGAATTTGGCGGGCTGGGGCTGTCGTATATGGACACCGTTCTGGTAGTTGAGGAAATAGCCAAGGTCTGCGGCGTCACCGCGCGCATTGTCGTCGAAGGCAATATGGGAGCCATCGGCGCGGTGGTGAAATTTGGCACGCGCGAACAGATCGAACGAGTGGCGCCGCTGATCCTGGCGGGCGACAAACCGGCCATCTGCATAACCGAGCCGGGCTCAGGTTCCGCCGCCACGCAGATGACAACAACGGCGGTCAAGACGGGCGACAAATATATCATCAATGGCCTTAAGCACTGGATCACCGGCGGCGGCGTCTCCAAAATGCATCTGATCTTTGCGCAAGTTGTAGAAAACGGCGAGCGCCAGGGCATTGGCGGTTTTATCGCGGTGCGCGGCGAAGATGACGGGCTTGAAATCGGTGCGCGCGAGCCTGCCATGGGCCTGCGCGGCATTCCTGAAACCGAAATCATCTTCAAGGATCTGGCAGTGCATGAGCGTATGGCGCTCATACCGCCTGAAGGTTTAAGGCGCGGGTTTGCCGGATTAATGAGCGCCTATAACGGCCAGCGGGTCGGGGCGGGAACCGTGGCGCTCGGCATTGCGCAAGGCGCCTATGAGCAAGCGCTATCCTTTGTCAAAACCCGCCAGCAGTTTGAGCGCCCGATTGCCGAGTTTCAGGGGCTGCAATGGATGCTCGCCGATATGAGCGTAGCACTGGACGCCGCCCGAATGCTCATCTGGCGGGCGGCGCAAAGCGCGGCCACAAGCAACACCGGCTTTCCCGATCCCCTGCTTGCGGCACAGGCCAAACTGATCGCGTCTGAAACCGCCGTCAAGGTCACCAATGATGCGCTGCAGCTGCATGGCGCGGCGGGCTATTCGCGCAATCTTCCCCTCGAGCGGATGGTGCGCGATGCGCGCATGTTCACCATTGGCGGCGGCACCGCGCAAATGCTGCGCAACCTGATTGCCGGCCGCATTCTTGATATCAAGACCCCGCAAACGCGCGGCGGCTATGCCCGCCTCGCCGCGAAAGGATAAATCCGCCATGGCAACGAATGCAGATGTTATAGCCGCGCGGCTTTTTGAGGCCGGTTGCCGTTACGCTTTTGGCATCCCCGGCGGCGAAGTGGTCCAGCTCATGAATGCGCTGGAGCGCGCCGGCATCAAAGTCACGCTGGTCAAGCATGAAAACTGCGCCGGCTTCATGGGCGAAGGCGTACACCATTTTAACGGCGCGCCGGCGATATTGATTGCCACCATCGGCCCCGGCATTGCCAATGCCATCAACGTCATTGCGAATGCCACCCAGGACCGCGTACCGCTGATCGCCCTAACCGGCTGCGTCCCGGCGACCCAGCAACACAGCTACACCCATCAGGTGTTCGACCATGTTAAACTCGCCGAACCCGTCACCAAAGGCGCCTTCCGGGTCGATCATGGCACAGCCGCCGTTATTGCCGATAAGGCCGTTGCCATTGCGACCGAAGGGCGCCCCGGCGCCGTGCTGATCGACGTGCCGATTGATGTGCAAACCGCTGAACATGATAGCGCTGATGATCTGCCGCCGCGCGCGCCGCTGTCGCCGATGGCACCAGCGCCGGGCAGCCCGGCACTCGAACAGGCGCGGGGTTGGCTGCGCGCCGCCAAACGCCCGCTGGTCATTGCCGGCGTCGATGTGCTCAACCAGAACGCCTCGCAGACGGTGGCCCAATTCTGCCGCGACTTTAACATCCCGCTGATTACGTCTTATAAGGCCAAGGGCGTTTTACCGGAAAATGAGCCGCTTGCTCTGGGCGGTGCGGGGCTGTCGCCGAAAGCCGATAAAATCCTGCTGCCATTGGTCCAGCAAAGCGACTGCCTGATCCTGGCGGGCTATGACGCGATTGAAATGCGCGCCAGCTGGAGCCGCCCCTGGGACCAAGACGCGCGCGTGATTGAGTTCAGCGCCGTCGCCAATACCCATTATATGCACCAGGCGGCGATCAATTTTGTCGGCGATGTCGGCGCCGGCCTGATCGCCTTGGCCCAGGACAATCCGCCCGCTGGCGCCTGGCCCGACGGCGAAATCTCAGCGGCGCGCAAGGCTTTGGTGCAAACGCGCGGCCTTGATGCCAGCTGGGGCCCCGGCGCGATTATCGACGAATGCCGCAAGGCGTTGCCGCGCAATACCATCGCCACTGCCGACAGCGGCGCCCACCGCATCATGCTGTCGCAAGGCTGGGAATGTTATGAGCCGCGCGGGCTGCTGCAATCCACCGCTTTGTGCACCATGGGCTGCGCTGTCCCGCTGGCCATTGGCCGCAAACTGGCAGAGCCGGACCGCCCAGTTGCCGCTTTTGTTGGCGATGCCGGGCTGGAAATGTTCCTGGGCGAATTAGCCACCGCGCGCGATCTTAAACTGGGCATTCCCATTATCGTCTTTGTCGACCGCTCGCTGGCGCTGATTGAATTGAAACAGCGCGGCGCGCAATTACCCAATCTGGCGGTGGATTTTGGCGCCACTGATTTTCCCGCTGTGGCCCGGGCGCTTGGCGGCTTTGGTTCCTGGTGCGATAGCCGCATTGAGCTAAGCGCCGCCATTGAGCAGGCGTTGACCCGCGATAGTTTCACACTTATCGCCGCACGCTTTGACCGCAAAGCCTATGACGGCGCTTTTTAAACTAGCTCATTGCCGTTTCTTCTCGCTCACGGCTATTCCGAGCAGAGCTCGGGCCTTGCGTCATGTCCCACATGCTCCGCATGATGGCGCGCCAAACGGTTGGCGGGGCTGCGCTTGCAGCCCGTGGTGATTCAATCCAAGTCTGAGCTATTTTGGTCAAGCCTCAACCTGCACGCGCCTCACCGCTTCAAGCGGCGCGCTTACTCTTGCGCGTCCATCTGCTCAAGCTCATCAATCATACCTTCAATGATCGACAATCCCTTATGCCAGAACTCGGGCTTAGACGCATCGAGACCGAACGGCGCGAGCAATTCGCTGTGATGCTTGGTGCCGCCGGCTTTGAGCATGTCGAAATATTTGGCGACAAAATCAGGATGCGCCTCTTCGTAAAGTGCATAAAGCGAGTTCACCAGACAATCGCCAAAGGCATAAGCATAAACATAGAACGGCGAGTGAATGAAATGGGGAATATAGGTCCAGAAATTTTCATAACCGGCTTTGCACTCGATGACCGGGCCTAAGCTTTCGTCCTGCACGCTCATCCACATCTCGCCCAATTGCTCGGACGTCAGCTCACCCTCGCGGCGCGCCTCATGCACCTTGCGTTCAAAGCTGTAAAACGCGATCTGGCGCACAACCGTATTGATCATGTCCTCAACCTTGGAGGCAATCAGCGCCTTGCGTTCCTTGGGCTCAGTGGTTTGTGCAAGCAGCGCCTTGAAGGTCAGCATTTCGCCAAACACCGAGGCGGTTTCAGCCAGGGTCAACGGTGTCGGCGCCAAAAGCGGGCCTTGCGGCGCGGCCAGAACCTGATGCACGCCGTGCCCCAGCTCATGCGCCAGCGTCATCACATCGCGCGACTTACCCTGGTAATTCATCAAAATATAGGGGTGCGCCGACGGCACCGTGGGATGGGAAAATGCGCCCGGTGATTTGCCGTCGCGAACCGGCGCATCAATCCAGTTTTTATCAAAGAAGGTCTTGGCGACATCGGCCATCTGCGGAGCAAATCCGCCGTAAGCTTGAAGCACAATCGACTGCGCCTGGCTCCACGGGATCACCCGCTCGGGCTTGTCAGGTAGCGGCGCGTTGCGGTCCCAATGGGCCAAGGTTTCACTGCCCAACCATTTGGCTTTCATCTTGTAGTAGCGGTGCGAAATCTTCGGGTAGCTTTCGCGCACCGCCGCCACCAGCGCATCGACGACCTCGCCTTCAACCCGGTTGGCCAGATGCCGCGACTGGGCGACATCCTTAAAGCCGCGCCAGCGATCCGAAATTTCCTTATCCTTGGCCAGCGTGTTGGTCATCAGCGTGAACAGCCGCACATTATTAGCAAACACATCGGACAATGCTTCGGCAGCCGCGCGGCGTTTGTCGCCATCCGCATGGGTCAGCAGATTAAGCGTCTGCTCCAGCGCCATGTCTTCGCCCTCACCGGCCACTTCAAAGCGCAGGGCCGTCATGGTCTCATTGAACAGCCGGTTCCAGGAGCCGCGCGAGGTTGAGGATTTTTCCAGGAACAGTTTTTCCAGCTGCTCATCAAGCTGAAACGGTTTTTCCTTGCGCAGATCATCGAACCAGGGGGTAAAGCGTTTGAGATCCGCATGGGTCAGAGCCGTTGCCAGATCCGCATCCGCGATCTGGTTCATTTCCAGCTCAAAGAACAATAGATCAGTTGAGATCTGCGTCAGCCGTTCCTGGATGTCACCGTAAAATTTTGACGCCGCCGGGTCTGCCGTATTGGCCGCGTAAAGCAAACCGGCATAGGAGCCAAGCCGGCCAAGCACATCGGACAATGCTTCATAAGCGTGCAGGGCCTCAGCCAAAGCCGCACCGTCAGCGCCAATGGCGGCCAGTTTGCCTTGGTAGCGGCTTTGAATATCGGTCGCCGCCGCGCGGGCTTTATCCAGATCGCGCGTCACATCCTTACTGTCCGGCGCCGCATAAAGATCGCTCAGATCCCATTGCGGCATCGCCCCCAATTCATCGCCGCCATCACCGGCTGCAGCATCAGCTGCATTATGCGCCGCCAAACTGGCTGCGGAAACGGCTGCGTTTTTGATCGCGCTCAAATCGCTCATCTATGGCTCCTGAATTTTTCATCTGATGTAATTGGCCAGTATAATCTTCGGCACTGCATAGTCTTTGGCGTTGCTCATCCCAACTGCCTGCACCGCAGATCCATCCTGCCAGCACCACAACTCCATTTTAGAAGTAGGGCAATGCAAGAAGTCTGAATAGAATGTTCGTCCTTGCCTCGCAAGGCTTCATCGCAACATGCTAATTTTGTATGCCCCGCGAAAATTCAAGGGCCGGCGCCCCAATTCGGCGCAATAATGGTCAATTTTGAGAAAAAAGACCCATCTTTGCCCATCTGGAAACGAACTGTTTACTCTTATCCGGCACGATCCCCTTGAAGTTGTTCAGTTGAACCTTACCCAATGTACGATCATGAAACAGCGTCTTGTTTCATCACCGACCATGCCGGGCAAGATTGTAGCGTAACCTTATATCTGTATCCGTAAAGTAGAGTAAAAAATGGCAAAATGCGTCCTTATCGTCGATGATGATCCAGCTCAGCGTCGCATTCTCGAAGAGACAATCAAACGATTTGGCTTCGATACCAAGACCGCCCCCAGCGGCGAAGCGGCTCTTGAAATCTTGAGCAGCTGTGAGAGCGGCGAAATTTCGCTGATGCTTCTCGATCTGGTTATGCCGGGCATCGACGGTATGCAGGTGCTGAAACAAGTCCAGAAACAATCAAATACGCCTCCTGTTGTTGTCCAGACCTCCCACGGCTCTGTCGATACGGCGATCAATGCGATGCGCGCTGGCGCCAGCGACTTTGTCATCAAGCCGGTCGCGCCTGAGCGGCTGGAAATCACCATCAAAAGCGCCCTCAAGATCGAAGCGTTGCAGGGCGAGATTAAACGCATCAAACGCAAGGCTGATGGCAAACTGACGTTCGACAACCTGATCAGTCACGGCACCTCCATGGAGCGGGTTATTTCGCTGGGCAAACGCGCTGCCACATCGCAGATCGCGGTTCTGATCGAAGGCGAATCCGGGGTTGGCAAGGAAGTTATTGCGCGCGCCATTCAAGGCGAGTCTGAACGCGCCGGCAAACCCTTCGTCACAGTCAATTGCGGCGCCATTCCCGAAAATCTAGTCGAGAGCATTTTGTTCGGCCATGAAAAAGGCTCCTTCACCGGCGCCACAGACAAACGCACCGGTAAATTCCAAGAAGCCGATGGCGGCACATTGTTCTTGGATGAAGTTGGCGAACTGCCGCTCGACGCCCAGGTGAAATTATTGCGCGCGTTGCAAGAAGGCGAGATCGATCCGGTTGGTTCAAAGAAATCCGTTAAGGTAGATTTCCGGCTGATTTCGGCGACCAACCGCGACATGATCCAGTTGGTTAAAGACGGTAAATTCCGCGAGGATCTCTATTACCGCCTCAACGTTTTCCCCGTCATGGTGCCGCCATTGCGCGAGCGCCGCGAGGACATCCTGGAGCTGGCCAATCACTTCATTGCCCGCTTTGCCGCCGAAGAAAGCAAACGCATTAATGGCCTGAGCGATCACGCCGCGCAATTAATGTTGGCCTATAGCTGGCCCGGTAATGTGCGCCAACTGGAAAACGCGTGTTTCAGAGCCGTCGTGCTGGCCGACAGCCCCGAATTGGGTGTCGCAGAATTCCCGCAAATCGCTACTCATGTTGAGGGTTTTGAAACAGAAATTCCCGCCGCACCAAACCAGGTTGCTCCCCCCCCAATTCACACCGGCCCGGCTTTGATCGGTGCAGAAAGTACCGTACCGCAGACCATGGCCTTGCCGCGCGATGAAGGGCGCAGCTCAATCGGTATACCGGCGGTCAATGAAACCGGCGATATTCGCTCACTGGAAGAAATGGAAGCTGACATGATCCGGCTGGCATTGGGCCGCTATCGTGGCCATATGACCGAAGTTGCCAAACGGCTCAAGATCGGCCGCTCGACCCTCTATCGCAAAATGCGCGACTATGGTCTTGAAGATCGCATAGCCAGCTCGGCTAACTAGCCCTTTTAGCCCTTAAACTGCGCCCGCCCTTACACCCTGCTGGCAAAACCACAACTGTTTTACTGCGGCCAAGCAGCTCTTTTGGTCCTTTTGTTTCCCCTTGGCTTTCAACTTGTATCCCCCTATGAGACCATTGAAATGCCAACAAAGGCCCAGCTTCCAGCTGGGCCTTTGTCATTTCCGCCACAGTTAGATGCAAAGCAGGGCATTATAACGCAGTTGTGCTCTGCTCTTAGCTAGCTTCACGGCAGGGGCTGGGATAGATTGTCTGGGCTAACCGATAAAGAGGCCACCCGCATGATGAAGTTGAATGCCGACCAATTTCGCGCCAGCCGCACAGCTCCGATTTGCGCCTGCCGCACAACTTCGATTTGCGCCTGCCGCACAACTTCGATTTGCGCCTGCCGCACAACTTCGATTTGCGCCTGCCGCACAGTACCAAAGACGTGCAAACTGGCAAAACATGTCGGCATCTTATCATTCAGCATTCTGATCTCCCTTAGCGCACCAGCGCAGGCGATAGAGCCGGACGCGCCGTCCCGGCTGATTGGCGTCGATGATGTCATCGGGATCGAATTGCAAAACAGATTGAGCAAGGGCCGCCGTTCCGCGAGCAAGATTGAAAAGACCGAGCGTGGTGCTCTGACACAGTTTTATGCCAGCCGTGGTAATCTGCCGGTTTGGGTCGGGCGCAAAGGCCTGAGCAAACGCGCGACCACCGTCATGAACGAAATCCGTAAGGCCGGCGACTGGGCTTTGCCTGCTGGCGCTTTTGCATTGCCTGACCTGGCTGCGGCCCGTTCCGACGGAATTGACTTATCACCGCAAACTTTGGCCGCTGCCGAAGTTAAATTAAGCCGTGCGGTTTTGAAATATGCGCGTTTTGCCCGTGGCGGGCGCACCATTCCAGCCAAGATTTCCTATTTTCTGGACCGCAAACCCGAATTGCTCGACCCCAAAGACGTTTTGGAACAGGTGAGTACGGATCAAGATCCCGCCGAAATTTTACGCGGTTTCCATCCTAAACATCCACAGTTTTTGGCATTGTTGCGCCACTATAAAGCCATGCAGCGCGGTGCTGTTGAGCCAGCGGCCAAATCCAAAGGCCCACGTCTGCCGGCAGGGCCAACTTTGAAAAAGGGGATGCGGCACAAAACTGTTGCCCTATTGCGACAACGGCTGGAGGTTACACCGCTGGAGCCGGATGAGGCCAGCCTGTTCGACCAAGAACTCGTTTTGGCGGTGAAGAAATTCCAAAAAACCAAAGGCCTGGACGTTGATGGCGTTGTCGGCCCCGGCACCCGCGGCGCCCTTAATGGCGGCGGCACCGTGAGGGGGAACCCGAAAAAACTGCTGGTTAATATTGAGCAATGGCGCTGGATGCCGAGTAATTTGGGTGCCATGCATATTTGGGTCAATATTCCTGAATACCGCATTCGCGTGCAAAAAAACGGCAAGGTCATTCACACCGAGCGCGTCGTCGTCGGCAAGACCAGAAACCAAACACCAGTTTTCTCCAAAAACATGAAATGGATCGAGTTTCATCCCTCTTGGTATATTCCCACATCGATCAAGATGCAGGAGATCGGTCCCAATCTACGCCGCAACGGCACATCGTTTCTGAAGCGAATGAATATGGTTATGGATTGCCCGCGTAGCGCTTACGGCAAACGCAAAAAGAAAAGCTTTTGGGATAGTTCCGAGCCGGCTCCCGCCAGTGTCGACATCTCCAAATGTGCCGTTAAACAATTGCCGGGCCCGAAAAATGTGCTTGGTAAGGTCAAGTTCAAATTCCCTAACAAACATGCGGTGTATCTGCACGACACGACCAGCAAGGGCCTGTTTAATCGCACAACACGCGCCTATAGCCATGGCTGTGTGCGGGTGCGCAATCCGATCAAGCTTGCTGAAATCATATTGCGCGCCGACCAGAATATGTCGAAAAGCCGGGTGCGCGCGATCGTCAATGGCCCGGTCACGACCTATCAGGCCTATTTAAAGAAGGATCTGCCGGTCCACGTCACCTATTTCACGGCCGTCGTTGGTCCGTCGGGAAAGATCAACTATTACCGTGATGTCTATGGCCATGAAAAACGGATCGCACTGGCTATGTCCGGGAAATACAAGCAAATCTCGCCGGTGCCGGTTTCACGCACGCCAGTTCGTGTGGCCAAGAAACGCCCGCGGGTTCGCAAACCGAAGAAGACCCTGTTCCAGGAAATATTTGGCGACCTGTAGTCGGGATTTGAGCGGGACCAGCGCGCGAGGTATAGCGGTGAAATTATTCGCACCGTATGGCTTGGGCAGGTGGCTGGAGAAGCCAGACAGAAGAACTGGAGAAGCCACATAAAAGAATATGCGCTGTTGCTGCGGCCGATATTGCGGCTTACGGCAACGAGCTGTGTTCGTTCCGCGCGCCCGGCATCCAATACGCCAATCCCTTGTTTCACCTTGCAATTGTCCTCAAGCCGCCTCATCCCAGCCGCACTTTCCAGCCAAATGGGAGACGCACCTTTTGCCGGGCTATCTGTTCCCACCGCAATAGCTTAAGATTAAAGCGAATCGGGCGCGAATATTGCCAACGCCCTTATACCTATGGGTAAATTGGTACCTATGGGTAAATTGGCCGGATTAAAAACGGGGATCAGTCGTGGCACTGCGAAACAGCCAGACTTCCAGCCGCGCATTGCGTTGGTGCTCATTTTGTGCCGGACGTCCAATATGTGCCGGCCCTCGCACCGCTGTGGTTCTTGCGTCGCTGTTTGTGGCCGTGACCTTGGGTGTCATGCTCGGCGGCGGCACCGCGCTGCTGGCCGGCTATGGTGCCAACCGCACCTTATCTTTCTACAACATCCACAATAAAGAACGGGTCACGATTCAGTTCAAGAAGAATGGCAAATTTGTCCCCGCCGGGCTCAAAAAACTGAACTGGATTTTGCGCGACTGGCGGCGCAATGAGCCAACTAAAATGGACCCCAAACTGCTCGATCTGATCTGGGACATCCGCCAGGAGCTGGGCGCTAGAAAACCAATTCACATTATTCGGGCTTCCGCTCTTTAAAAACCAACAACATGCTGCGCCGAACACGCGGCGGCCAAGCCAAACGTTCACAGCATATTCTGGGCAAGGCCATGGATATATACTTCCCCGATGTGCCGTTGAAAAAATTGCGCTATTCGGCATTGGTGCGCCAGCAGGGCGGCGTCGGTTATTATCCCACATCGGCAATCCCTTTTGTGCATGTCGATACCGGGCGCGTGCGCCATTGGCCGCGTTTGCCGCGCTATGAGTTGGCCTTGCTGTTTCCCAAGGGAACATCCTTGCATCGCCCGGCGCGCGGCGCCCCAATCACACGCAAGGACGTGCGCATTGCGCAAGCCCGGCATAAACGGCTGGCGGGGCAGATTGCCAGCTTCCATGACCGCCGCAATGGACGCGCTGCCGCAATCTTGGTGGCCGCTAACACGCCGGCGTTTAAAACCCGTATCAATCGGGCGCGCAAACCTGCCGCCGCCGGTGCACCTGGGCGCCGCATCGCCGCTGCCAGCGCGCAACCTGCCCCGCGACTTGTCTTGAAATCAGCGCCACGTCTAGCGCGACGCCGCGGCGCTGGAAGCACGCAGCCAACAGCTTTGGAGCGCAATAAACTGGCGCGGCTGGCCCTGGCCGGTTTGCAACAAGGGCCGTCATTGGTGCAGCCCCCGCGCTCAGTTTCGCGCCCACGCCCACGCGCAGCCTTGAAACCACGCACAGCCTTTGGACCACGCACAACATTGGGACCACCGGCCCCGCCGCCAGCAAGGCTTGCCAGTTTGGGTGCCTCCATTCCGCGTAGCGCGCTGACCAGCTTCACCGGCGCCTCGACGTCCAGACCGGTTGACACGCCGCAACGCGCGGACGGGTGGAGCAATGGCTGGGTGCAAGCGCCCGCTTATGATGAAGAGCATCCCGATGAGATGTCCTATCGCCCCTTCCCGATTGCGCCCCTGTTGACCGCCAGCGCTTCTGCCGATGATCCGGCGCTCATTCAGCTGACCCATCCCGATGCGGTAAAGACCCTCGATCTGCTGGACGGCATCGACACCATTCCGCCCTTGCAATTTCGCCCCGGCGCGGGAGTGGCGCGGTTGCTGTTATCGCAACAGTTCACCGGCAAGGCGGTTGATCTTAACGCCCTATACGGCCGCACATCCCCAGCCCAACGCAACGGGCGTGGCAATAGCCCTTTGAAACGCCGCCGGGTTACAACCCAGGACGGTTGAATGGAACCGGGCAAGCGAACGGGCAGCAAAGCGCAGGCTATTGGGCGGCACTTTTTAATATTTGGATTTGGGTTGCCAGCCGTCTGTGCCTTCAGGGATCAAATCAAACAAATGCCAGACGCCGCAATAATCGTCGCCCGGGCCAAAGCTGGTATTGGCGACCCGCACCATGGCGCCATCGTCGTTTTTCTGGAAAACTGAAACGCCCGGCTCCCAGCCGTTTTCACTCTTATATCCCATGTCCTGCGCAAAGCTGTTGTCTTTGTTCGACAGAATCTGAAAGGCCCAGCCGCGCGAGCTGGCAAAATCCTGCTGCACATCGGGCGCATCGGGCGAGGTCATGACAAAGGCGGCCCGGTCCTGCAAATGCGGCAGCACACCATTGAAGCCGTCGGCCCAAAGCGTGCAATAGGTGCAGGACTTGCCCATGTTGTGGATCACAAACAGTGTTGACTTATCGCCGAACAGGCTCGACAGCTGCACCTCGCCCTGCGCGTCTTTGAACGTGTAATCTTCGACCGGCTCACGGCTCTGGTCCCCGCGCAACGCGCGCATCTTTTCACGCAGCGCATTAATTTGCATATGATAGTCGCGCATTTGATCTTTGTACTTTGTCGAGCTTATACCTGTTGTACTCATTTGACTGCTCCCACCATGTGATCTCAAATCGCCGCTGCGAGCGCCATTTGATTGTTGAGGCGCCCCGAACAACCCTACCACCCAATCGCCATTTGGCAGAAAGATTTCGCGGTTACGCTTCTGCCCCCCTCACAACATGCCAATTTTGGGTACGGGGCTCAGCCATGGTATCTGTCAAACAACACAAAAAACCGCACCGGAAAACTCCAGTGCGGTTTTTTGTTGTTGCAATAGTTGATCGCCAACGTGGCAGGCGCAGCTTGAGCTATTCAGCAGCTTGCATGATCGGCGAAACTTCTGCCGCCGCCGGTGCCATTGGCGCCATCGGTGTGGGATCGTCCAGCAACATGCCTAACGCGTGCAGATAAACATCCAGGATTGCTTCTTCTTCCTGGCGCTCACTGGTCTCCTTCTTGCGCAATGCCACGATCTTGCGCAGCACTTTGACATCGAAGCCGACCGATTTGGCTTCCAGATATTTATCCTTGATATCGCTGGCAATCGCCTTCTTTTCTTCTTCGAGCCGTTCGATCTGCTCTACGAGCTGCTGCAATTGTTTTTGAGCTGAATCATGTAGCGTCGTCATGGCCTACCCTAGCTGTTACATCTGTTGAACTTTAAGAAGCACCCCTGCTGCCATCGTGTGCTGCCATCTTAGGCTTATGCGGACCCTCACGGGTATAAGTCGCGCGGCCTAGGCTTCAAGCGGCAAAGTGCTCCGATCAGGCCAACATTAGAATTGGGCCTCGCCATCAGCAAGCATTGGCATCACTTCATCCCAAGTTTTTTGAGTTTGGGCATATTCGTTCAAAGTCATCCACAGAATCAGGCAAGCAAAATCGACAGCGCCGCGACAATAAAATCATCACGGGTAGCGACGACTTCGCGGCTATCCTGGTTTCCCCCTCATGTGGGTCCTAGTGATCTTTGGGTTTTGCGCGCTCATAGGCCGCTTGTTGCTCAGGGCTGACCTCGCTTTGATAGCGCTCACGCCATTGGGCATAGGGCATGCCATAGACGATTTCGCGCGATTCATCTTTTGACAGCTCAATTTCACGCTCGGCCGCCGCGTCCTTGTACCAATTCGACAGGCAGTTGCGACAAAACCCAGATAGCGTCATCAAATCTATATTCTGGACATCGGTGCGCTTACGCAAATGGGCGACCAGTCTGCGAAAAGCGGCGGCTTCCAACTCAATGCGGGTGGCATCATCAATCTTGCTCATAGTTTTATCCTCTCTTTACGCAGCACCGGACGCGGCACCGGCCAAACTACCCAGCTGACTAACCAGCCAGCACACTGGCCAATTGCGGCGCGCTCATAATATCGTTCATGATAGCAACAAACCGGCGCGCCCACAGCTCCTGCCCTGCCTCATCGCCAATCAGATCCTGCCGCA
This sequence comes from Alphaproteobacteria bacterium, assembly GCA_024279745.1. Lineage (GTDB taxonomy): Bacteria > Pseudomonadota > Alphaproteobacteria > Rhizobiales > Hyphomicrobiaceae > JAJRRE01. The sequence continues at coordinate 25 of JAJRRE010000104.1, read as the reverse complement.
CTTCAATAATCGCATGGGCCAGATT
>JAJRRE010000103.1 GCA_024279745.1 Alphaproteobacteria bacterium | reverse complement strand
GGCCTGGGCGGCGATCAAGCGCAGCGTATTGGCAATTATGGTCGCGGAGGTTCGTATTCACCTGGCGGCTTCCGATACATCCACTTTAGACCAGATCGACGTGTTGGAGTTTTCCGGGATGCACCCTGGCACCGGCGCCTTTAGCGGCGAAGTTCAATCGATGGTGTCATATCAAAGCGCGCCGAAAGCCAAATATAAAAACGGCTCCCAGCAGCACCTGATGACAGTTTTCGCCGGTGAGAAAGCCCAACATTTATTTGAGGTCTATCATGAGCGGCGGGAGATCACGTGCCTGGTTGTTTGCGCCGATTGGGTTGAGCGTGATTACAGCAGCTGGGCCCGCGGTGTAACCCGCTGGATTTGCGATACCCTGGGTGAGACCGCTAGCGACCGCGCTTGCCACGAAGTTGGACTATTCGTTGTTCTATCCAAGCTTGATGAAGCAATCGTGCCGCCGGCGGCGCAGGGCATTGATACCGCGCTCGACGGCGCAGATTGGTCGATGCGGCTCCGGCAGGTCTTGCTACAAGGGATTGCGCGCGATGCTGACTGGGCCGAAAACTGGACGGCGGGCCAAGCTTTCAACAATGTGTTTTTGTTGCGTAGCCCTCATCACAATTCGCCGCAGCTTTGCGATTATCTGGCCAATGGTCTTGAGCTTTGCCTCAAAGTCAGCAGGGCTGATGATGTGGCGCGCGCGCGGCAGCGGTTTTTGCAAGATGAACTTGTGCGCGACCATGTTGCGGATCCACAAGGCGCTTGGCGAGAGGCTGTCGAGCCAGGCGATGGTGGGTTGAGTTATCTGTCGCAATCCTTGATCCGTTATTGTAACGGCGCGCAAAAACACCGGCAAATTGGCGCTGAATTGACCAGATTGCGCGCACAGTTAACCCAGCGGCTGCTGCGGTTTCATGTATCGAGCGATATGTTCGCCCAGCATGATGCCCGCCTTCGCTCAGGGCTGCGTGTGCGCCGTGCGATTGGGCGCTGTGCCAGTGCCGGCGGACATGGACACTTGTTGCAAAAACTACATCTTACCGAAGACCATATCGCCTCATTGCTGCACAACATCGACACGAACCCCTACCGCGACAATAGTAATTATGCGCCGCCGGTTCGCCAAGGCCCCGATGGCGCGCTTAGATCCTTGTCGGATACGCTGCAATCCCTTCACAGTTCCGCACCGCCGTCGACGCCTCGCCTGCATGATCCAACTGTCCATAATGTGCCGCCCGGAACAGTCTGGCAGGGCCCCGATGAGCAAACCTCTCGCCTCTATGCCAAAGCCATTATGAGCCATTGGGCCGCGATGTTGTGCGGCTTGCAACAAGTAGAACAAAGTCAACGGTTTAGCGGAATTGCTCGCGCCGACCTGGCAATATTGGTCGATGAATTGCTGGCTGGCGCCGTGCGCCACGACCTTGAAACCCAGCTTGCGGACGCAATTGGCGCGGCGCTGACGGCGCAAATGAATATGGCGGCGAAGGCCTCCAAAGCGGCGATGATCGCGGCTGAAATGATCGGTGGCTTCATTGATTGTCTGGGCTTTAATGAAACGTGGGCGGAGCATCACCCGAGGCGGCATGGCCGCGCGCAGACCATCATATTTCCGCCGCGTCAGACCATTAATCTGGCCAATATTGTGGAGGCCCGCAGTCAATTTGAGACGCCATTTAGCAATGATTGGTCGATTGCCTATCTTGCAATGGTTGAGGATAATGCGGAATATTTACGTCGCACGCGGTTTGATCTTGACGAAGACAGGCAATTGGGAGCGTTAATCACTGCTCTGTTGCCTTCCGAAGTGTGGCCTGTATTCAGGAGTTGTTTATGAGTTCCATTACGCTTGATATCCGCGAGGATGTTAGTCACCGGGAAGGTGGACATGCGATAATTTTAATCAAAGGGCTGAAGACCAAGCCCGACAATGGCGCATTTGCGATTGAACCGGCCGATGCCTCACTGGCGGCCCGGGATCTGAAGGGGTGGCCGGTCGGGATCAGGCGCCCGTTAAAAACGACGATGAGCAACAGCGGCTTTGAGATTGTTGTGGGTCCCGACGTGGTGGAATGCCCGGTGCTGTTGCCAGGTACTCCCGTGGTGATCAAAGTCCCGGCGGCTGGAGTTTGTGAAGAAGCCTTGTGGCCGGATATTACGCCGCTACGCCGGCAAAAGGTCAAACGGATCATTACATCCTCAGAACGTCGTGATGCGCTGGCTCGGGCACAGTCTAATGTTACAAGCCCGGCAGATGTAACAAGCTCGGCAAGCGCAACTAGCTCAGCCAATGTGACCAGCCTGGAAGTAGCCCTTGCCAAACCAGCAATGGCCGGCTCGACAACCCAGGTGCCTGCCGATGGCGCCGGGGCAGGGCTGATAACGTCTGATGCCCAGGTTACATTGGCGCAAAATTTGGCCGCGGCTCATGCGCCCGCCAAGGACCAGCTCCAGGCCCCGGCAGGCGGTCATGCAGCAACCATCGCAGCCATGCAGCAACGCCCATCAAACGAGACGGGCGGCGAGCAGGTTGGAAGCGGGGAACGGGTTTCTGCGGTCGAAAAATTGATCAGCGGCACAACAGCAACAACGTCATCTGAGAACAGCACAGCCGGCGCCACAATAGCCGCTGCGGCAACGCTGGCAATATCCGCCTCCACAACTCAATCTGCGACTCAATCTGCAACCCAGGCCCCATCCAATGGGACGGGTGGTTCTGTAACCGGCTCAAGCATTGACCAAACCGGCGGTGTGCATCCTGGCGCACGTGGCAGTGAGACATCTGAAGCAGCCGGCGCAATGCCGGAGCGCGGATCAGTTGCGGATCGGCAGGCGGCAGACACTAGCGCCGATAAAACCAGTGGTGACACGCTCAACACCGGCAGTCTGTCCAAACTGTCAGGCTATAGCAAAGTGCAGCCGGCAGTACCGCGCACGCCCAGCGGCAATGACAATCATACGCCACCTGGCAAAGCCCTGAACGCGATCGGGCAGACATCAGCGGCCGCAACCCAATCCACCGCCGCCTCATCTTCCCCCGTCTCGTCCACCCCCGCCTCGACAAAGCAAAAAGAGGACATGCTGGTGGCGGCATTGGCCTCGACGTCCACGGCAACACCTAAAACGTCAGTTGCAAAACAGCCCGTTTCGGCCCCCATCTCCCAAAGCGGCAAAGCTCCGGCGACATCCAATGCGCCTGGACTGCCGCAACAGCCCTTGAACCAAAGTAAGGCTGTTGCTGCGCCTAAATCCTCGCGCCCTGGCGGCGTGTCGTTACAAAACAATCCAGCGGTGAAAAGCAAGTTGGTGCAACCGTCCAAATCGGTACCGCAAAAGGCGCCGGGCGCTAAAACCCCAGCCAGCTCCGGTTCTACTGCCGCACCCGCTTTCAGCCCGCCGTCAGATAACGGACCGGGGGCGAGTGCCGTTGCAGCAGTGGGTACATCGCCGTCAACGACACTCTCAACGACACCGGCAACAACACCCTCAACGACACCGGCAGAACAGAAACAAACTCAGATAAAGCCTGCGCCCGGTGCAACAGGTGGTTCATCGCAAATTGCGGCGGCGACTGCGAATATGGCGATATCGCCGCCGTCGGCTGCTCAACCGCAAACCAAACACCCGCCGCAAGCGCAACCGTCGATTTCCCATCTGGCCGATAGATTGTCCAGCGAGCCGAAAGCTGCCAACAAATCAGACGCTCATGACGATGGCGACCAACCGGTGCCGCAGGTTCGCAATCTGCGCGCTGAGCGGCCCTCACGAAGGTGGTACAATGATGGCTGGATGTCGGGCATGGCTAGCGGAATTTTTGCGTCCATGATCTTGCTATATACTTATGTGTCTGTGGCTGGTTGGCCCAATCTGACGACCATCGGTTTGCCGCCTGCCAGCGCTACCGGGTTCGTATCGCAACATGGCGAAGGCTTGGCGATTTACGATGCTTTGAAAGTGGGAACGGTTTCGCCGCGCGGGATCTTTGCCTCAACGGTTGATGCAGACGCAGCAATCAAACGGGCCGACGGTAGTTTGCGCGTGAGCAGCGCCGGCGGTAGCCGAGATTCGGACGAAAGCGCGTTTTGGTTCAAGCACTATCTATCTTCTCAGATCGGCGCCAAGCGCACGACATGGGCGCTCACGCAATTGGGGACGACCTATGCCAATCCATCCGACGGCACACCTGATTATAAAAAGGCGCAAGTCCTGTGGGAAGCTGCAGCGGCTTTAGGCGATCCTTATGCCGCCTGCTTCCTTGGGCAATTATATGAACATGGTCTGGGCGTTGTTATGAGCCGGGATCTGGCGCTCACCTGGTATTTGCGCGCGCG
>JAJRRE010000102.1 GCA_024279745.1 Alphaproteobacteria bacterium | reverse complement strand
TCAGGATGCGACCGGCGCTGTCGATTCTGCCGGGCTTTGCATCTTCACCACCTTTGCCTGGACGCTGGAAGACATCGCCCCGCAGATCGATGCGGATCTGGAAGGCGGCTGGACGGTTGACCGGCTGATGGAAGTCGGCGAGCGCGTCTGGAACCTGGAGCGTAAGTTCAACAACGCCGCCGGCTTTACCGCCGCCGACGATAAACTGCCCGAGCGGCTGATGAAAGACGCCGCCAAGACCGGCCCGGCCAAAGGGCTGGTCTCCGGTCTCGACAAAATGCTGCCGGAATATTACCAGCTGCGTGGCTGGACCGCCGACGGCGTGCCAACCAATGAGACGCTTGATCGGTTAGCGCTGTAATCTGGTTGCTGACTTTGCAGCCCCGTTCTGAACTTGGCGATTTAGTTGCCGGATCGGAGCGGGGCGGTCTCAGGGGCGGTCTCAAGAGAGCTACTGCTGTTTGAGACTTAACCAGCACTCTTAAGCCTTTATAGAAAGCCCACGCGATGCATCATGTAATTCTTGGCGCGGGGCCGGCTGGTGTGACAGCCGCCGAGCAGTTGCGCAAACATAGTCCCAATTCAACAATCACGCTGATTGGCGGCGAGCCTGAGCCGCCCTATTCGCGGATGGCCATTCCCTATTTTCTGGAAGGCAAGATCGGCGAGACGGGCACACATCTGCGCGCCAATGCCTCCCATTACGACACCCTTGGCATCAGCTATCGCCAGGGCCTGGCCAGCGGGCTTGACGTGGGCAGCAAGGCGCTGCAATTGACGTCGGGCGAAACTGTACCTTTTGATAAATTGCTGATCGCCACTGGTGCGCGCCCGGTGCGCCCGCCAATCCCCGGCATAGATTTGCCCGGTGTTCATACCTGTTGGACTTTGGAAGACGCGCGCCACATCGCCAAGCTGGCACAGGCAGGAGCGCCTGTTGTGCTGGTTGGCGCCGGGTTTATCGGCTCGATCATTCTGGAAGCGCTGGCCAAGCAAAAGGTCAATCTGACGGTTGTCGAAATGGGCGACCGAATGGTGCCGCGTATGCTCGATGAAAACGCCGGCACAATGCTTAAGTCCTGGTGCGAGGCGCAAGGCGTGCGCGTTGTTACCGGCGTGACCGTCAAGCAAATCGCCAGCGCCGGCGTCGGCGGTGGTGGCGGCGATCGCAACAGTGCTGCGCCTGCATCGACCACTGCAGCAGTCGAAAAACCAAGGCAATCGCTCGGTATTTTCAAGAAAATATTTGGAAAACCTGAACCGCTGGAGCCGCTGGAGCCGGTAGAACCTGCCGCCGCACCTGCCGCTGAAGCCGGCGCCGCGTCCGCCGTGAATGTCGATGGCAAACTGTCGGTTGAACTGAGCACAGGCGAAAGCCTGCCCGCCGCACTGGTGGTGATTGCCACTGGTGTTAAATCCAATATTGAATTTCTGGCGGGTAGCGGCCTCGACATCGACCAGGGCGTGAAGGTCAATTCCTATCTGGCGACCAGCGCGCCCGACATCTATGCCGCTGGCGACATTGCGCAAGCCAAAGATCTGTCAACCGGCGGCTTCGACGTTATGGCCATTCAGCCGGTTGCTGTTGAGCATGGTGCTATAGCCGCACAGAATATGGCGGGGTTGGCGACCATCCATCGCGGCTCACTTAACATGAATGTGCTCGATACACTGGGATTAATCTCGACGTCGTTCGGAGCCTGGCAGGGCGTGCCGGGCGGCAGCAGAGCAACGGCACTTGATGTGGCGGCAAATCGCTATGTCCGGCTGGAGTTCGATGGCGATCAGCTGGTCGGCGGGCAGAGCGTCGGCGTTACCGATCATGTCGGCGTCATTCGCGGGCTGATCCAGACCGGCCGTCATCTGGGGTCTTGGAAAGACAAGCTAATGAAATCACCCGAGCGGATTGTCGAAGCCTATGTCGCGACGTCGCACGGGCTTTAACTTGCGGGAGATGGTACTGCCTTGTGTAGTCAGAATTGACCGCCTGCAGCGTACCGCAATCATAAGCGTCCGGTTGGCTTGCCGTTTGTGCTCAAACGCGCTCTTGTGGCTGATTACCCACAGCGCCAATAAAAAAGTCTTGAAACCCTATGCTTAACAGGCCAATCTGGCGTTAGACCGCCGCGCTTGGTTTCACATTCGCGTGATCTGGATCAAAGAGTTTGATGAAGCGATTGAATAAATTGATTCAGTGTGACGTGGAATGCAGTTGAGCTGCATTGGACTGAGTATGTTGAATTCAGGTCAGAGCCAAGCGCTGCGGGACTGCGTTAATTATTGTATTTTGTTCAGGGTAGGCCACATTATGAGACTTTCAACCCGCGACTATCATTCGACTGCCGACGCGCTTTGCATCGAGGCGCAGGCTGGATCAAACCCGGCCGAGCAGGAGCGGTTGATTTCGACCGCCAAGCTCGCCAAGCGTATGGCGCAGCTGGCCTATGAGCGGCGGCAAGGGCGCAAACAATCTCCAAAATAACTGTGTTGCTCTGGGCTGCCAGAGGGACAGGCCTGCCAGCTAGTCAGGCAAGGCGGCCAAGCAAAGTGGGGCGGCCAAGCAAAGTGGCGCGTGCGTCACTGATCAAGAGTGAGTGATCGAGCGTCACTGATCAAGAGCTAAGCAGTGTTTTAATACTAAAACAGCGTTTTGTGCAGTTTTGCTCGGTTTAATCTAAGTTGCGCTGTGTGATCTGACCGTTAAAGCCTGCCTCAGTCGCGATGGCAATCCGGCAATTAGAAATTGTGCGGGATGCAAATTGGGCTGCTGTGTCGCCTGTCAATTTGTCCGATACCGCATCGAACTCATTGGCTGCAAAGTCTGCGGCTAAACCCTCGCCGGTCAATTTGCTATATGCTTCTTTCAACGTCCACAACCGCGCGAACTGCTCATTGCGCCGGGCTTGATTTTGCGTGTCCAGATTAGCTTGCTCTGCAGGTGAGAAAAAATCAGCAACGACGTCCTCATTGCAAGCCAGATCAGCCGCTTCGACATCAACGCCCAGCTGCGTTGCTGCGCTAACGACAATAACGGCCATCTGGTCATTATGGGAAACCGAGAAGTGGATTTGCGGCTGGCCATCGGTGACACGTTTTTTGCCGTTTGCCGCCGTGGTGAATGTCCACTCGTATGGCGCTATGGCGCCGTCGGTACTATCGGTGAGGGCAATGCGCAGTAGAATGCGGGCTGACATGGCAAGCCAGCGGGCGGCAGGTTGTTTGATCGCGGAAAACTCACAGCGCTCGGTTTCGCTTAAAACGTGAATGCGTGCGCTTAACCACTGAGAATTTGAGGCATCAGCAACCCACAGCTGAACTCCGTCTTTAACAGAAGAAAAGACAGAGGCGGTGGTCGGCGCAAGAGCACAATCTAATGCTGCAACGACATTTGTCTGGGATTGGGTTTGAGTATTCGCTGCGAACATTGTCTTGTCTCCAGTCGGGCTGCTTGTTGTCGGCTGCGAGTGAGTTTGAGTGCTGCCGATGGGGCGAAGATGCTCGAATTGATGACCGCGAAATGTGTTGGGGATCACAAAATTGGTGTTTGGTGTAAGTTGCCGATCCCTTTAACCTTGGTATTTTCTTTGCTGGTGGTCCGGTTCGTTGGAGAACCTGCTCGATGAGACCTCCAGCCCGGCAGTTAGAGGACAGCCGGGCTGAAAGTTTCGGCGACGCAACTTAAGTAGCTTGAGCCAACGTTGCTGTTCTTTGACGATCGGCGAATAACCCCAGGAACAGATTGGCGCACAGGATCGCCAATCCAAGCAGCAGGGCGCCAACGCCGACATAGGTCAGGCTTTCTGTGATGATGTGACCGTGTGCGGCGCTGCGGCCCATCTGCGGTGCCAGCCAAAACATGGAATACCAGGCCAGTGGATAGGCGCTGCTCATGCCAATCAGGATGGCTGAGACGCGCTTCATGCCCGCTTTCATGTCGCTGGCCATCACGAACAGGATCAGCACCATGGCGAAAGAGGCGATGGCCGCGCCGTGGAAATGAGCACGCTGGGCATAGCGCCAGATCTTGCCGGAGCTTTTAGCGTCGTGAACGCCCGGATTGGCAGCAATGCCCTGCGCGATGAAGTCTTTGAAGCTGTCTTCAAACAGGCCGAAAGCAACGCCCATGCCAATGCCGAATAACAGTCCCAGCATGGCCAGCAACAGGCCCGGTTTAACGATATTTAATTCTGCGCGCATTGGTCTTCTTTGTCCTTGTCTTTGTCATTCTTTTGAATGATGCCTCATGCACCGGCCAAATCTGCTTGGCTTTGGTGGGGGGCATTGAGATTGAATATTTTTGTTGAGTGCAGATCGGTGACTGATGCTTGATCTGTTCTGTGACCACTTCTACGCTGGCACGGCTGACCCATGGCTTACCGCTTGCTTTCACGCTGGTGACGCCCCATGTCAGCTTCCAGTAAGGTTGCAGTACAAAGCTATGAACAACGGTCAGTAATGCCGGAAATGCGGGGGGTAGCCTGGCAACTGAGCTAAGAATTTAGGGAATTAGACACATAGAAATGCGCGGGCTGCGACACTGCGGCCCCGTCCAAAAGGTCACTTCATCATGAGCGGGAAATTAATTTATCCAAGCGCCGCACGTAATGCGCACGGTATATTCGCCTGCCTGGAAAAACTGTTGCCTGACAAGGGCACAATCTTGGAAATTGCCAGCGGGTCGGGGCAGCATTTATCGCAATTGGCTAACCTTCATGGCGATTTGATTTGGTGTCCGAGCGATCCCGATGCCCAAGCGCGCAGCAGTATCGACGCGTGGCGGGCCGCGGAGAATGGCGCTAATCTACGCGCCGCCCTTGGCCTTGATGTGACGGCGGCCGGCTGGTGGAATAGCGTCGATCAGCCGCTTGCCGGCATGATGGTAATTAACATGATCCACATCTCGCCCTGGCAAGCGACGTTGGGCCTTATGCACGGCGCCGGCACCGCACTTGGTAGCGGCGGATTTTTATATCTCTATGGTCCCTACAAAATTGATGGTGCTCATACGGCGCCATCGAATGAGGCGTTTGATGCGTCATTGCGTGCGCGCGATGCCAGCTGGGGTGTGCGCGATAAAGAAGATGTTGTGGCCGCCGCCGAAACCCATGGGCTACAGCTTGCGGACATGGTCCCTATGCCAGCCAATAATTTTTCGCTGATCTTTCGCAAGCGGTAGGGACGTAAGTTGCAAGAGCGTAGGGACGTGATCTAAAACCTTCGCATTGATCTGATTCGTTTCAGGATCGCGCGGTTGTTGCCCATTTGAGCCATTGTTTGACGCGCGCTTCAGGGTCGGCGTGGGTATAAAAATCGGTGATGACGGCAATACTGTCGGCGCCCGCCTGCAACACGCCCGGCGCCCGCTCCAAAGTAATGCCGGCAATCGCCACCAGTGGCAGCGCGCCAAGCTGCGCTTTCCATTTGCCGACGCGCTCCAGCCCTTGCGGTTGCCATTTCATTTTCTTGAGCCTGGTTTCATAGACGGGTCCCAGGGCGATATAGTCGGGCACGGCGGTCAGGGCGATTTTCAATTCTTCATCGCTATGGGTGGACAGCCCAAGCCTTAGGCCCGCCCGTTTGATTTGCGCCAGGTCGGCACCCGCCAAATCCTCTTGCCCCAAATGAATATAGTCGGCGCCAAGCTCAATCGCCTCGCGCCAATAGTCGTTGACGATCAGCTGGCACCGATGATCGCGGCAAAAAGAAATCGCAGCGGCGATTTGTGCGCGCCGATCCGTAGTGCCAGTATCTTTGAGGCGCAGCTGGATGGTTTTAAGCCCAAGCGGAACCAGCCGTTGCAGCCAGGTCAGGTCAAGCACGATGGGATAAAAGACGTCCGGTTGCGGTTGCTCAGGGCGCGGTGGCAGAGGCGAGGACGGGTGCGTGCGGGCGGAAGGGGTCATGATTTGCTGCCGGTTCCTTCCAGATTGAAAAAGGGCGTCCCGGCAACCGGCGTCGAAGGGCTGGCCATATCGCGCTGTTCCATCAGGCCTGCTTCATAGCCTAAGCGGCCGGCATCAATCGCACCGGCAAAGGCACGCGCCATGAGAGCAGGATCGGCGGCTTTCGAAACGGCGGTGTTCAGCAGCACTGCGTCATAGCCCAGCTCCATCACCTGGGCAGCATGGGACGGAGCGCCGATGCCGGCATCGATGATCAAGGGAACACCGGGGAAATAAGCACGCATGGTTTGCAGGCCGTAAGGATTGTTAAGGCCACGCCCCGTTCCGATTGGCGCGCCCCACGGCATCAGGACATCGCAGCCTACGCCGATCAGCCGCTCCGCCGCGCCCAAATCTTCGGTGGTATAGGGAAAGACGTTGAAGCCGTCCTTGGTCAGTTCTTCAGCCGCTTCAACCAGCCCGAACAGGTCCGGTTGCAAGGTATCGTCATTGGCGATGACTTCCAGCTTGATCCAGTTAGTCTCAAACAATTCGCGCGCCATTTGCGCCGTGGTGATGGCTTCACGCGGTGTGCGACAACCGGCGGTGTTGGGCAGTACCGGCAGATTGAGCGATTTAATCAGATCCCAAAACTGCTGGCCAGATTTGGCGCGGGCCCCCTCGCGGCGCAAGGATACGGTAATGACACCGGCGTTTGAAGCAAGCACGGCATCGGACAGGATTTTGGGTGAGGGATATTGCGCCGTGCCGAGCAGCAGCCGCGACGATAATTCATGACCATAAACCTTAAAGGGCGCTGCGGCCGTCGTGATGGTGTCTTGAGTGCTCATCATTGGGTTGTGCCGAACATGCTTGATGGAGTCCTTGAAGCTGAGCAGCAACCGGTGTTGCGTGCCGGTCCTGAATGCCGCCCCCTTATTAGCCACCTTGTCGGGGCGCGACAATCTCAATGGCATCACCGGCGCGTAATTTAGTCTCGCAGCGGCGTCCCGCAGGCACAAAGTCGCCGTTTAGCGCCGTGGCGATTTTCGCCTCGCCCAAATCACGCTCAAGAACCAATTGGGCGAGAGTTTGTGCATTTGTGGCAACCTGCCTACCGTTAATCACGACGCTGAGGGAGGCAGTCGTGGGCTGCATTGGCCGCACGGGGGCGACTATTTTGCCAGCTTCTGGCGGCGTCGGCCTATCGGGTTTATCTGCTGCTGTCATATCCGCCAATGCACCATGTTGCCATAGCTCTCAGGAGTGCGTTTTTGATCCAGATCCAGCGGTTTAGCTCAATTGGCTGGTGAAGCAAGGAAAAAATCACACCCTGAATGTGCTCCTACTCACAATGATTATACGCACATTGTCAGGGCGTTAACATGGGAAACAGCAATCTCCCAACCGGTGCAATAACCATAAGTCGATAAGATCGAAGTCTACGCGCTTGAACAACGTTCATTGCTGTTTATATACTGATCATCGTTCAATTGCAGCAGGAGTGGAATAAAGATCATGATCAAGGCGCTGGGTTTTATTCTGTTTGGCATTAGTCCCATGGACGGATGTATGGCGCTCGATGCTTACGCGCGAAGTATTTTATGCCCGCAAATGCCCGTTTCCATGGGATTTTAACAACTCTCGTGGCAAAATGTTAAATCCAAGTCATTGTTTCATCACAAGCCTCGCCAAACAGTCAAGAAGTGGAGCAGGCTCGTCGGTGCGAGCAAGAAAAAACGCCATAAACCGGGCGAACCATGATTGCGGCTAAGTCGCGCTTGCCACTAAATGGGGCGGTTGGTGTGGCAACAGCGGATGGAACGGCTCAGCTAAGAGCGTTGGTGAAGGGCAACTTCAATGACGGCCAAAAGGTAAAAATATGTTTTCAACTTTGATGTCGACGCGCCGTTTTGCACCCTTGTTCTGGTGCCAATTTTTTGCCGCGCTCAATGATAATTTCGTCAAAAACGCGCTTATAATCATAATTCTCTATCAGCTTGGCTCAGCAAGTGGTCCACCGCTAGTGACGCTGGCCGGGGTGATATTTATTGCGCCGTTCTTTATCTTGTCGGCATTGGGCGGCGAGCTGGCCGATAAATACGATAAAGCGCTGATGGCGCGGCGGCTGAAATTTGCAGAGATCGGCGTGGCGGCAATCACATCGCTCGGATTTATCCTGCATTCGTTGCCGCTATTGTTTGTCTCATTAGCCGCGCTGGGCATCATGGCGGCACTATTCGGCCCGGCGAAATACGGCATTTTGCCCGACCAATTAAAGACCAGTGAACTGGCCGCCGGCAATGCCTTTGTTGAGGGCGCGACCTTCATGGCAATTTTGCTCGGCACCATCGCCGGAGTTTATGCCGCCTCTGATGCCGGCAATCCGTGGATCATATCCGTCATCGTCATGGCGCTGGCGGTCATCAGCTGGTTGGCGGCGCGGCAAATTCCGTTGACCAAAGCCGGCGCGCCCGATCTGAAAATCAGCATCAATCCGTTTACCTCGACCATGGCTCTGCTCGGTGAATTAAAAGCCGTGCCGCGGCTGTGGTCCGGCGGGTTGATAGTATCGTGGTTCTGGCTGGTCGGCACAGTGGTGCTGTCGCTATGGCCGCCGCTGGTCAAGAATTTACTCGGTGGCACGCCCGGTGTGGTGACGTTATGTCTGACCGTTTTTACCGTCGGCATTGCTATCGGTTCGGCGCTGGCGGCGCGCGGCTCGCACGCCCGGCCCAATCTGTCCTTCGTGCCCATCGGGGCGTTCGCCATGGGGATCTTCAGCCTCGACCTGGCCTGGATGCTGCAAGGTTTATCGCCGCCCGCTGATCCGGTTTCGCCAATGGCCTTTGTCGGCACCGTATCAGGCGTGCGCATCTTGTTTGATCTGTTTGCATTGGCCTGCGCCGGCGGTTTGTTCATTGTGCCGTCATTCGCCATGGTGCAATCTTGGGCCGATCCTGACAAACGCGCGCGGGTGATTGCCTCGGTCAATGTCCTGAACGCCGCATTCATGACCGGCGCCGGTGCGCTGGTGGCGGGCTTGCAGGCTTACGGTGTGCCGCAATGGGTATTCTTTGCCGCGCTCGGGGTCAGCACAATTGGTGTCGGCTTTGCGGTCAAGCGCACCTGGAACAGTGAGATTGCCGCCGGAGATTTGGCGTCACAGTGAGACGCAATTCTGGCGCCGAATTAGGTGAGCAAGCTCATTGCTCAGTCGATCACAAACACATCGCCGCGCGCAGTGCCGGTTGCGATATAATCGGCGACTAATTTGGCCATCATCGGCGCCACCAGAAAGCCATGCCGGTACATGCCGTTAACATGGATGCAGCCATAGCTGCGGCGAGGGGAGGTTTGTTCGCCGCGGCCGCTGCGCACAATAATCTTGGGACAATTGTCGGGGAAAGCAGGGCGCACGCCAGCACTCATGTCGATGATTTCAGCTTCACCAAAGGCCGGGTGCAGGGCATAGGCCAGGCCGAGGATCTCCAACGCGGAGCGCACTGTCATCGCGCTGGTGTCGTCGCTTTCCAGCAAGGTCGATCCGATCATGTAAACCTGGCCAGACCGGGAGCCCGCCAGCGGCGGCGCAATGGATTGTTCAGCGCCACTTTCGCCCGTATCGGGCCAGGGCACAATATATAGCGGATGGCGCGGATGCAGCAGCCGAATAGGGCGGCTTAACTGCACATCGCGGGAGCGAATAAGAATGCGCTCGCCGCGCACCCCGCGCAAGGTCGGCAGATCGTTTCGCGCCGCCATGCCCCGGCAATCGATGATAAGAGACGCGGGCGATGCATTATCGGTGCTGCCATCCCTCTTGCCGTTCCAGCTTACACCAAACTCAAATTTGACCCCGGCAGCGCGCGCCTTATGTACCAAGCCGTGCAGCACTTCAAGCGGTGCCATATGGGCCTCATCGGCAAAGAACAAACCGCTGGCAAAGCGCCCGTCCAAGTCAGGCTCCAGTTTTGCAATGCCTGGCCCGTCAAGCTCGGCGTGTCCGTGTGTGAGGCGGGCAAAGCGCTTCAGCTCCGTGCGGTCGCGCGCATTGGCCACCACCAGCGAGCCGTTGCACACAATATCTGGCAAGGTCTCCAGCCACAGCGGCAGAGCGGCCAAACCCAGTTCATGCACCAGCGGCTCGGCTGTTTCCGCTTCGCAAAATGGTGCCAGCATGGCCCCGGCCAAAGCGCTGGCCGCGGTCTCAAACGGCGTCTTTGAGGCTTCAAGCACCCGCACATTATGTCCCGTACGCGCCAGGGTCAGCGCCTGCCACAGCCCGGTAATGCCAGCGCCGATGACGTCGATTGACATAGTGCTCATAGCAATTCACACCGATTGGAGTGTCAGCGGCACTCAACTTTTCAAAGAGTACCGCCGGCGGGCAAAACTTCAGCTGGTCTTGGCATTGCGCGCCGCCAAAGTACGCAGGCGCAGAGCGTTGAGCTGGATAAAGCCTTCTGCGTCTTTTTGGTCGTAAGCGCCCTTGTCGTCTTCGAACGTCACCAGTTCCTCGCTATACAGTGACTGCGAACTGGCGCGGCCGGTCACAATGACATTGCCCTTATAGAGTTTGAGCGTCACATCGCCTTCGACCCGCTCCTGGCTCTTGTCGATCAGCGCTTGCAGCATTTCACGCTCGGGCGCAAACCAGAAGCCGTTATAAATCAGCTCCGCATAGCGCGGCATCAACTCGTCCTTGAGATGGGCGGCGCCGCGATCCAGCGTCAGCGATTCCATCGCGCGGTGCGCGGTCAGCAAAATCGTGCCGCCGGGGGTTTCATAAATGCCGCGCGATTTCATGCCGACATAACGGTTCTCAACCAGATCAAGCCGGCCAATGCCGTTATCATGGCCAAGCTTGTTGAGGGCTGTCAACATTGTCGCTGGCGACATCGCCTTGCCGTCAATGGAAACTGCGTCGCCCTTGTTAAAACCGATTGTGATACTGGTCGGCTGATCGGGCGCCGCTTCCGGGCTAACCGTGCGCTGGAACACATATTCGGGCGCCTCGACATTAGGATCTTCCAGGACTTTGCCTTCGGACGACGAATGCAGCAGATTGGCGTCCACCGAGAAAGGCGCTTCGCCGCGCTTATCCTTGGGCACAACAATCTGATGCTTTTCGGCAAACTCAAGCAGATGCTCGCGGCTTTTGAAATCCCAGTCGCGCCACGGAGCAATTACTTTGATATTGGGGTCGAGCGCATAATAGCCCAGCTCAAACCGGATCTGATCATTGCCTTTGCCGGTGGCGCCATGGCAGACCGCATCGGCGCCGGTCTCGCGGGCGATTTCAATTTGCCGTTTGGCGATCAGCGGGCGAGCGATAGAGGTGCCGAGCAAATAAACGCCTTCATAAAGCGCATTGGCGCGGAACATTGGGAACACATAATCGCGCACAAATTCTTCGCGCAGATCATCGACATAAATCTGTTTGATGCCAAGCATTTCAGCCTTGCGCCGCGCCGGTTCCAATTCCTCGCCCTGCCCCAGATCGGCGGTGAAGGTAATCACCTCGCAATCATAAGTCTCCTGCAGCCACTTTAAGATGATCGAGGTGTCGAGGCCGCCAGAATAGGCCAGCACAACTTTTTTGATGTCGCTCATGTTGAATGTCCCAAACGGTTCTTTAACAGGGGGCCCGGGCGGGCGAATTTCTGTTCGCCTTATAGGCGCTCAAATCTGCAAAGGACAAGCCCGCTTGTTGTCCAATGATGCAATTTGTCATTTGCAGCACCGCAGGAACAAATCAGAAACAAAATCTTGACATCTCGCTCAGCGCGCGTCAGCCTAAGGCTGACGCGCGCTGTGTGCGGGCGGTTCTTTGGAAATCATCAGCGCCGCTGGCCTTGATTGGGGCTGGCGCAGGACAAACTTGGGTCGGCGCGTTTTCGAAAGCGGTTTTCAAGGCACAATTCGCTCAGAACCGTTCCATCCGTGATGAGACAGTAATCGGTGAAATTATGGAAAATCTGGGCCTTGCCGGTGCGGAACTCATTCAACAAGCGCAAATGAGCACGATTAAAGAACAATTGAGAAACCAAACGGAACGGGCGCAAAAAATCGGAGTGTTCGGCGCGCCAAGCTTTGTAACCGAAGATGGCGAGCTGTTTTGGGGAGATGATCGACTGGAAAATGCGTTATTGTGGCCGGTAACTCTATAAGTGCTTTTGTGTATCAGTGCTTTGCTCACAAGACGAATATGTTTTATTACTGAGTCGTACACAGAATCACCGGAGATAAAATCTATGAACAAACCTGTTCGTTGGGGGATGAAACTGCTAGCGGCCTTTCTGGCGCTTGGCATTATGAGCATGGGCGTACAGGCGCAAAAAGCACCTGAACCGGCTAAAACGGCTGCTGAAAAGACCGCAGATAAAAAAGCTGCGGCGGCGAAGAAGGCTGCGGCAAAGAAAAAGGCGGCTGCTGCGAAAAAGAAAGCTGCTGCCAAGAAGAAGGCGGCGGCTAAGAAGAAAGCTGCAGCTAAGAAAAAGGCTGCGGCCAAGAAAAAGGCAGCTGCGAAAAAGAAAGCAGCCGCAAAGAAAAAGGCCGAAGCCAAGGAAAAAGCTGAGGCTAAGGAAAAAGACAAGGATAAGGATAAGAAAAAATCCGAAGCTGACGATAAAGATAAAGCTAAGGACAAGAAAAAGTCGGCCAAGAAATCTCGCGCCAAGAAAACGCGGGCTAAGAAGGCAACAACCAAAAAGACAACTACCCAAAAGTCTACCGCTAAAAAGTCTACAGCCAAGAAATCAACGGCTAAGAAAACTACTGCAAAAAAAGCGACCAGGGCGAAGAAGAAGGCTGCAGCAGCTCCAGCCGCTGCTGGCAATACGGCCAAGAAAAAGTCTAAGAAAAAGGCACCATCAGTTTGCGTCGGCTTAAGCCAGTCAAAATGTGGGCGCAGCAAGGCTTGTATCTGGCGTAAATACAAAAAAGCCACCGACAAAAATGGCCGCAAACTGACCAACCATTGCCGTTTGGCCGGGAATAAAAACGCGTTCAAGAAGAAAAAGAAAGCGACAACTAACTAACCAACTAGGTTGGGATGGTTCGCAAGCGCTCAGGTTTTGTGATCGGAGCGTTCTTCCACAACATACTTAGAAGCCGCGATGTCAACTCGATGTCGCGGCTTTTTTGCGCCAATTGACAGCTAGTCAGCGACGCGCCTGTTTATGCGAAAGGGGGCCAAACGCAGCGGCTCCAAACGGATCGGCGCTCCAGCTTTGCGCCACCCAGCTCCAGGCGTCGGTAATTTCCTGAGTTGGTGTTTTGGTCCAGCCATTATGCGACGGCTGCGACAGCCACATACCGGCATTAGCCAAAGCATAAAGATCGGCGATGGCAGGCGTAGCGGAGCTGTTAGCGCTTGGCTGCCACGGCATGGCGCTTTGCCAAAAGGACCAGGGTGTCATCGGGTTGGGTTGTGTCGGCGCGGGAAAGGGACTTTGTAACATATTTGGCCAGGGTGCCATTGCCGCCATTTCCGTCATGGCGCCCATCGCGCCCATTGCCCCAACTGCACCCATTGCATTCGCGGCCGGTTGCGGCGAACCAATGCCCGGCAGCCACGGATTGCTAAACTGCGCGGCCGGCATAAACGAACCCCAGAAATTCATCATGGTCTCAATGGGAGACTCTACCGGCTTGCGATACCATGAGCGTGCGGTCGATGTTCTGCGCTGGTTAGCGCGGATATCGATGCTCGTCGACGTTGACGACGGCGCCGGCACAATCGACAGCTGTGGTGGTGATTGAAGATTGGGCGCAGTCGCCGGACCTGGCTGCGCGGTGTTTAGCGCCGCACTCCAAAAGGCTATGGACTGAGATGTGAAATCGGCAAAGGTCTCGCCCATCACTTGCGCCGCGTTAAGTGCCAGAGCGGCGCTGTCGGCGAACAAATCGTTATTGGTATTGGGTACACTCATGAAAATTCTCACCTTTAGGGGTGTGTGGTCGTAGCGGTGCCAGCTACCTGCTACCAACCGCGACGCCGCCAACTCAATTCCGTCCGATAAATCTCACTTATGGTCTACTATAGGAGGCTTAACGGGCTGTCATCAAATGGAATCTGCTGAGCTGCACTGAAATGAATAGACTTAAGACAGGCCCAAATTAGTGCCTAACGGGCTTTCATTGGATTGGGCGAAGAGCCTTGCCAACCAAAATCATCGCCGCATCGGCCATGGCGGCGTGCCGCTCCGGCGCTATCTCAAACAGGCCGCGATGAAGAACAATGCCATCCAACATTGAGACCAAAACACGGCCGCTCAAAGCGCTGTCCAATGAGCTGTTGACTTCGCCGTTCTTCTGCAAATGTGCAATTTGGCCGGCGTAATGGGCGCCCAGTCGATCAAAGAAGGCGGCAATGTTTGCGACAAATTCATCTGAGGCAAAGCTCGGGCCAAAGATGTCGAAGAATACCCGTATTATGCGTGGCCTTTCCTTAATTGCCTGCCTGGAGCCAAAGCCGCCCAGACCGCGCTATGAGCGCGAGACACCAGGCGAGATAATCCATATAGACATTAAGAAACTTGGCTGTTTCAACAAAGTTGGCCACTGCATCACCGGCGACCGTACAAAGCAAAGCAACCAGCGCCAGAACGGAACAGCGCCTGGCTGGGAATATGTTCACATCGCCATAGATGATCATTCGCGCGTCGCGTTTAGCGATATTTTTCCCAATGAGAAAAAGGAAAGCGCAATCGCTCATCTCGGAGCGGCAGTTTGCTACTAAAAAAGTCTCAGCATCAGAGTTGATCGCGTCATGACTGCTAACGGCTCGTGCTACAAATCACATGCCTTTGCCGAGGCTTGCGCGGATCTGGGCATCAAGCATATCCGCACCAAGCCCTATACGCCGCAAACCAACGGCAAAGCCGAGCGCTTCGTGCAAACCACCATACGCGAATGGGCCTATGCCAACGAATACCAGACCTCAGATGAGCGTAAAGCCGACCTGCCAAAATGGCTGCCCCACTATAACTGGCACCGCCCCCATGCCAGTCTCGGCAAAAAACCACCAGTCAGCCGCCTCGGCCTGGACCGAGACAACCTGTTGCGACTTCACAGCTAATACGAGCCTGTGTCGATGATGCGACGTTACGTGCGGCGAACTGATGCGCAGGAGCAGCACAGCACAAGAAATCCAAAGCTTTGAGCGTTAAGAATTTGTTAACACGAACATTATGTGGCAAATTTCTACCTGCATGACGATGTTTTGGTGAGATGTATTTTAGTCATCGCGTTAGAGCCGAGGCTTGAGCGTTTGCGTAGCGTTACGTCGCAGTGCTCGTCTTGTTGTCATGGGGATTTCAATCCCTTGTGCTCATCAGTTGGACTGGGACATTACGTCCTTACACTTTGTTTTTTGTCCCCGCACCTGGATCTTCCGGGCGTCAAAACATTTATGGTTCTCCGTGCAGCGTTGGTTTCAAATCATGTGCTCTCTGGTTGCTACTTGATCACGCGCCTAAGTAAAATTCGCTCGATACCAGTGTGTTCCTGTTGTGCAAGACTCGTTTCCGTTAAGTAAAACGTACCTGTTTATAGTCGGGATCAGCGGGTTATTCACATTTTGTGATTACTGGCGGTATTGCCCATTCGTGATGTTCTGGCAGGCGTGCGGCGTATGGCCTGGAACGTCGCTCGTATTTTTGTCACTGCAGCGTAGTTGAATACGTCTTAAAACCAACAGACCGAGGCATACATGCTGCGCATAAAAAAAGTCGCGACAAAACCTTCCAAACCGGAAAAGCTTGATGTGCAAGGATTACGAGCGCCATTGGAGCTGCGCCGACATCCAACCGCGCGCCGCCTTACTTTGCGCGTCAGTCGCAGCAGACGGGCGGTGATCCTCACCATGCCGAAGCGATGTTCGCTTGATGAGGCCGGCTCATTTCTTTATCGTCATCTGGACTGGGTCCATAATTGCATCGATGAAATTCCCGATCCTGTTATTTTTGAACATGGGGCGCTGGTGCCATTGCGCGGTGTCATACATAAGTTGAGTTTTATCGGAGCCAAACGGGTTGATGAAATCGTAACGCCAGTTCCCGGTGGTGCGGATAATGCAACGCCTGAGCTTCTGGTGTCGGGGCGCGGTGAACATGCGCCGCGGCGGTTTAGAGACTGGATGGTGGACCAATCACGCAATGATCTTGGCAAGCGCGTTCGCCATCATGCGGAAAATTTATCCCTGCGGCCGAAGCGCTTTACCATTCGCGACCAAAGCACGAGATGGGGGTCGTGTTCTTCATCCGGCTGTCTGTCTTTTTCCTGGCGTTTGATCATGGCGCCGCCGGTTGTACTCGATTATCTTGCCGCTCATGAAGTTGCGCATCTGGCAGAAATGAATCACGGCGCGCGGTTTTGGCAATTGGTCGAGCGCACCATGCCGCGCATGAATGAAGCCAAGGACTGGCTGCGCCGCGAGGGGATGGATCTTCATCGTTATGGTGCTGGAAACCGGTACGGCCAATCGTGGCGTGTGCTGTTCTGTCAGCCGCAGATTGCGAGGGCCGACCGTTGTCCTGGCTTGCTAATGGGGCGTTGCAGACGATTAGGCTGTTGCTGGTTGTGTTATCCGTATTTCTATTGGCAAAGCCGAGCCTGAGATAAATAATTTTCCTTATTGCAAACTGGCTTGCTGGGGACGTTTGCCCAGGGACATCCGGCTTCGTGGTTGTGACGTTGGCGCCAAGCCCAGAAGATTCTTGATAGAGCGCAAACTGGACGCCCACCAAGTTGAGCCGTTGGCAGATGCCATTGTCTCTCCGCTATGGCTTTGGCCGGTTTTAGTTTGCCACGGTAGTTTGGCGGTTCCTGCATTGGCTGAACTTGCCAAAGACTTAACGTCTCCCACCATACGTGCAATGAAATCTTCGCCAATGCGTTCTTTGGGCATGACCGGTGTGCGCGGCGGCGGCGGTAGAACCCGCGTGCCAGTCAGAGGTCTGACGCGCTTTCCTTTATGCGCCGCGCGCATAATTTTGCGCCAAATTTGAGCGGGAAGTTTGCCGCCCGTCATGCGGTTCATGGATCTGGCGCTGTCATTGCCCACCCAGACACCGGCAACATAATGGGCGGTATAGCCAATGAACCAGGCATCGCGAAACTGCTGCGTGGTTCCGGTTTTGCCGGCGGCTGGATGCGTTGCAAGCGCGGCACGTTTTCCTGTACCGGTCGTGATCGCTGCGTTGAGCATGTCATTCATGGCGCCAATATTTTGTTGCGCGACAAGCCGTTCATTTGCCGGCGCACCTTGCGCATAAAGAACCCGGCCACGCGCGGTTTTAATGCGCCGAATAATATGCGGGCGGACTTTGTACCCACCGTTGGCAAGAACACCATAGGCGCCGGTTAGCTCCAGCAAGGAAACTTCCGATGTCCCCAGGGCCAATGATGGACTGCTTTGCAACTTCGATTTAATGCCAAGCCGGTGCGCCACTTCAATAACGCGCGCGCTGCCGACGGCCTGTTGCAACCTCGCAGCCACCGTGTTGATCGAATGGGTGAGCGCGCTGCGCAATGAGACAGCGCCGCGATAG
>JAJRRE010000101.1 GCA_024279745.1 Alphaproteobacteria bacterium | reverse complement strand
CGCCACGCGAAATTGTAAAGGGTGTGCTAGGGGCGGTCCCGATTGGTTTGGCGCGGCGCTTTTAAATGGCGACGGGCTGAGGGAATTCAAGGGGCCGATCATTGCAATAATCATAAGTCATCAAAGTCATCAAAGTCAGATAAGGAGCAATCCCACATGAGTGCAGGGGCAGATCAAGGGTCGACAAAAAGAGTATATCTGTTCGGGGCCGCCACGACTGACGGAGATGGCTCCATGAAAAACCTGCTGGGCGGTAAAGGCGCCAATCTGGCAGAGATGGCCTCATTGGGCTTACCGGTACCGCCAGGATTTACAATCGGCACCGATGTGTGTTCGGTCTATTACGACAATGACCGCCAATTGCCAGAAAGCATCAAGGAAGAAGCCATCGCGGCGCTTAACGAAGTGGCCAGGAAAGTCGGCGCCGGGTTTGGCGACAAAGCCAATCCACTGCTGGTGTCTGTGCGCTCAGGCGCGCGCGCGTCCATGCCCGGCATGATGGACACGATCCTCAACCTGGGTCTCAATGATGAAACCGTGGCCGGGCTGGCGGAACGCGCCGGCGACAAACGCTTTGCCTATGACAGCTACCGCCGCTTCATTCAGATGTATTCCGATGTGGTGATGGGCGCCGATCATGGCGTCTTTGAAGACATTCTGGAGAACCACAAAAATCTCAAGGGCTATAGCCTCGACACCGACATGAGCGCCGACGATTGGCAAGAGATCGTTACTAAATATAAAGAAGCCGTCCAAGAGGAGCTGGGCAAGCCGTTCCCGCAAGACATCCATGAGCAGCTGTGGGGCGCGATTGCCGCCGTATTCGGCTCCTGGCGCACACCGCGCGCCGACACCTACCGCAAACTCAACGGCATTCCAGAAGCCTGGGGCACAGCGGTTAATGTGCAGGCAATGGTGTTCGGCAATATGGGCGATACATCGGCCACCGGCGTTGCCTTTACGCGTAATCCGGCAACCGGCGAGAACGCGATTTACGGCGAGTTCTTGATCAACGCCCAGGGCGAAGACGTGGTGGCCGGTATCCGCACACCGCAAAGCCTGACTGAAGTCGCGCGCGCTGAAACCGGCGATACAAACCCGTCTTTGGAAGCGGCGATGCCGGTGGTGTTCAAAGAGCTGATCGAGATTTTTACCAAGCTTGAAAATCATTATTCGGACATGCAGGACATTGAGTTCACCATTCAGGACGGCAAATTGTGGATGCTGCAGACCCGCATCGGCAAGCGCACCACCAAGGCTGCGCTGAAGATCGCCGTTGATATGGTCGAAGAAGGCTTGATCAAGCCCGAGCAGGCCGTCATGCGTATTGAGCCTGAAGCGCTCGACCAGTTGCTGCATCCGACCATTGACCCGGACGCGGAGCGCGACGTTGTTACAACCGGCCTGCCGGCGTCTCCTGGCGCGGCATCGGGTGAGATCGTGTTTAATTCCGATAAAGCCGAAACCGCCAAGAACGACGGTAAGGATGTGGTTCTGGTGCGCACGGAAACATCGCCGGAAGACATTCACGGTATGCACGCGGCAACCGGAATTTTAACAGCGCGCGGCGGCATGACCTCGCACGCGGCCGTGGTGGCGCGCGGCATGGGGCGCCCTTGCGTCTCGGGCGCCGGTGAGCTGCGCATTGATTATGCGTCCGGCACCATGCGGGTCGGGGACCGCTCGTTCAAGGAAGGTGATATCATCACCATTGACGGCGCGACCGGCCAGGTGCTCAGCGGCCTTGTGAAAATGCAGCAGCCTGAACTGTCCGGCGACTTTGCCAAGATTATGGTCTGGGCCGATGAAGCGCGTGTGCTGCGCGTGCGCGCCAATGCCGATACGCCGCGCGATGCCAAACAGGCCCGCTACTTCGGCGCTGAGGGGATCGGGCTGTGCCGCACGGAACATATGTTCTTTGACGACACCCGCATTCTGGCCATGCGCGAAATGATCTGTTCTGAAACCGAAGAAGGCCGCCGCGCCGCTTTGGCCAAGATCCTGCCGATGCAGCGCTCCGACTTTGAAGAGCTGTTTGTGACCATGGAAGGTCTGCCGGTAACAATTCGCCTGCTTGATCCGCCGTTGCATGAGTTCTTGCCCCATGAGGATAAAGAAGCAAGCGCCGTAGCGCAGGCTTTGGGGATTGAGCTATCGGTGCTGAAGCAGCGCCTTGCTGATCTGCATGAGTTCAACCCGATGCTTGGCTTCCGTGGCTGCCGGCTGGCGATCCGTTATCCTGAGATCACCGAGATGCAGGCGCGCGCGATCTTTGAGGCGGCCATTGCGGCGGCCAAGAAAACCGGCAAGCCGGTGATCCCTGAAGTGATGGTACCGCTGGTTGGCTTTGCCAAGGAATTCCAGATGCTGCGCAAGGTCATCGTGGAAGCGGCCAAGGCGGTTGAAGCGGAAACCGGCGAGACGCTGACCTATCAGGTCGGCACCATGATCGAGCTGCCGCGTGCCTGTCTGACGGCCGATGAGATTGCCAAGGATGCTGAGTTCTTCTCGTTCGGCACCAATGATCTGACGCAGACCACACTTGGCCTGTCGCGCGACGATGCGGCGCCGATCCTGTCGTCCTATGATCAGCGCGGTATTTTTGAAGTTGATCCGTTTGTCTCAATAGATCAAGCCGGCGTCGGCCAGCTGGTTGAGATCGGTGTCGAGAAGGGCCGCAAGACAAGGCCAGACATCAAGATCGGCATTTGCGGCGAACATGCCGGCGATCCCGCGTCGGTGGATTTTTGTCATCGTACCGGGCTGGCCTATGTGTCCGCTTCGCCCTACCGCGTCCCCGTTGCCCGCCTTTCAGCTGCCCAGGCCGCCATTCGCGAAAAAGGCGGTACGGTCTAAGCGGTCTCGACCGGGACAAGCTGCTGCGACTTCACATCCAGGGCTTGATAGTGAACGCAATTTAAAAAGATAAAATCAAACGCCTCTTACCGAATATGGTGAGGGGCGTTTTTGGTTCATAGTCCGCAAGGTGTCGCGGCGAGGCTTGCCGCCCGGTGTAATGTCGTCATAGGATGGTATGATCAAGGGTCGCCGACGAGCTTCGGCGCCTATCAGATTACACTGCCAGGAGGGGTTATGAGCTTGAATAATTATACTCCATATGTAGCCAAGGCCGCTTGGTTGTTGATCGCGTTGATGATGTCGGCCGGATATGATGCAGGCGGTGCCAGTGCACATAGTTTCAACGTCGCGCTGATTGTAACGCCGCACTCGGCGAGTGATGCCAGCGCACCGGCGCGCCAGTTCAAGGATGGTTTTATGCTGGCGACGACGCAGCGCGATGCCCACCCGGATAATGAGGCCGACGGTCATTTGGGCGGCCTTGATGTTTATGTCACGGTGCTGGACAAACGGGGCTTAACGCCTGCCGACATCGCGCGCCAGCTGCGGCAAAACCAAATCGATATTGTCGTGATGTATGGCGCCGATGCTGCGCGGGCACCGCTTGGAAAAACTCTTAAAGGCAGCACCATGCTTTTGTTGAGGCAGGGGCAAACGCCCTTTACGGCGAATAGCACGGCGCCCGCAGTCATCAAGGCAGTCAAGGCATTCACCGCCGCCTATAAAACCTATTCGGGCCGGGTGGCAACACCGGCGGCAGCGCAAGGCTACAATGCGGCCAGACGGATTGATGTGGCCGTGCGCGCGCAAGACGCCGTTTCTGACCGCGCGGCGTTGCGCGCCAGTTTTAATAAAACAAAGCGGGCTTTCGACTGGTGATATGGCGGGTAGCCGATCGTCCCCCGGACATTGCCTCTAATGGACCATCCTTTATTGAACATAGCACTATGGATTTTTCCATCGTGGATGTAAGGCCAGACTCAATAGATCTGACTCAATAACACCAGCCCAATAGCTCTGGCACGTTAGCTGCGACAACGACAACCGGCAACGACAACTGACAGGGCCCCGCCAGCAGCCAGCACGGAGCGCCAGCAGCCAACCAGCGCGGCCTTTGCAAGGGCGCTGGGGGCGGGGCGGACGGACCACATCAAAGGCGGGGCGCTGCCCTACCGTCGCGCGCGCGGCCAACCCAGCAATCCAATCTTGCTATCATTATTTCTTTACGATCTCGCCGTCTGGATGGAAGGCGTGATAGACGAATGCGAACGTCACATCATAGGGCACGTCGGCGTTCTTGCCGTCGGCGGATTTGCGGCTGGCGTGAACCGTGCCGACGTCGCGCCCTTTGGCGATCAGGCCGCTATCGAGCGCCGAGGCCTGGCCAGTGCTCCAGGATAGATCGACATCACCTAAGCGAAATTTCCCCTTGGCGCGCAGCAATGACATGGTGACGGCAAGCGGTTTGGCTTTACGTTTCCCCGATGGGGCGGTCTTCACCACAACGACGCGCTCCATGGGTTTGATGCCCTTGGGCATGGCGCCATTATATAAAAAAGGAGAACCGGCGCTGTCATAACCGACATAAGGATTTTGGCCGTAGCGCCGCATATTAGGGTTATTGGGCACGAGAACTTTGCCGTCTGGATGCCGGGCCTTGAACTGGGCGAACGATTCCAGCCTGGCGGGGAGAATTTTTAACACTGTCCCGAGCATCGAGCCGACAATGGCCTCGCCGGTAAATTGCTGCCACCAGCTCTCGCTTTGCCGGTCATACATTACCAGATCGGAATTGCGTAATTTCCCGGTGGTGCCGAAATCGAGAACTTTGCCCCCAACGCGGCGATCAAAAACAATGGCGGAATTGCATAACGGGCAATAGGTGATGGTGACGGGGACGCCGCCGATCGTATCGTTGACGATCTCATGCCAGATCAACACGCGCAAAGGATAAGCGCGCTTGTCGCCATTGATCACAATGCCGACCACCGGGTCCTTGGGGGCTAGCTCTTTATCGTCGCTGACGGCGATAAATTTGGGTTTATCGATTGAAGGAATGCCGTCCTTGGGCGGTCCGCCCGACAGAATATCGTCCCATTTTATACTGCTCTTGGTGAAATCGGTCTTAGCCCAGCCCTGGGCTTTCCAGCGTTCAGGCGTCGCTGCGGCGCGCGGCGCGAAGAGGCCGGCGGCGATCAAGGTGATCAGGGTGAATTGTGCCAGTGCAGGCAAGACGGCGCGCGATTTTGGTGGTGTTGAATGTATCATAGCCCCAGCATGCCCTTAAATCGCGAAAGATTTCCAGTCTATCGGCCGCCGGCATTGTTAACATTCGCGTGAGAACCGCAACTTGTCTGGCTGGTCCGCGGCTTTTCAATCGCCCCTGGCTGCACTACAATGGCCTTATCTTCAGTATCCCGGTCCCTTTGATATCTTATCGCAAGGAGCACCGCCATGTGTTCGCGCTACACTTTAACGTCGCCGATGGAAGCGGTCCGATCCTATTTTGGCCATCTCAATCGGCCGCCCCTGATGCCGCGTTACAATATTGCGCCAACCCAGCCTGCCGTCATCATCCGGCTTAGTGCCAAGGGGGAGCGGGAGCTGACTTTGGTGCGCTGGGGGCTCATTCCGACCTGGGTTAAAGATCCCAATAGCTTTGCTACCTTGGTCAATGCCCGGTGCGAAACCGCCGCGCAAAAGCCCTCCTTCCGCTCAGCCTTGCGCTACCGAAGATGCCTTATTCCCGCTGACGGGTTTTATGAATGGACGGGGGCAAAGGGTAATAAACAACCCCATTTAATTCGAGCGCGCATGCCGGCACCGGCTCAGGGCACCAACCAGCGGCCGCTATTGGCTCTGGCTGGGATCTGGGAGCATTGGATGGGCGCCGACGGCAGCGAAATGGAAACCATGGCGATCTTAACCACTGAGGCGAACCGGTTTATGGCGCCGCTGCATGATCGCATGCCGGTGATGGTCCAATCGCCGGATTTTGAGCGCTGGCTGGACTGCAAAATGGGGCGGGCACAGGACATTGAAGATCTTTTAAAACCGGCGCCGGAGGATCTCCTGGAAGAGATCGCCGTTAACCGTGATCTTAATAATCCACGCAATGAAGGGCCCCATTTGCAGGAGCCGGTGCTATTGCTGTAGCTAAATCAGGTCTGATTGCCGTTAAATATCATGGCGATATAGATATGCTTTCATTTTACAACTTAGAAAACATGAAGCATAGTGTTGAAATTAGACTGTCATCTGTGTGGTGACATAATGCGCTCTTTGAGTAATAAACAAAGAGTTATCGAGGCATTGTTACTTCTTGG
>JAJRRE010000100.1 GCA_024279745.1 Alphaproteobacteria bacterium | reverse complement strand
TAGAATATCGAGTGCAGCTGCGGTTGTGCCGCCCGGTGACGTAACGTTCGCACGCAATGTGGCAGCGCTTTCCTGCGAGCGATGCAGCAATTCCCCGGCGCCCGATACGGTAGCCCGGGCCAAACGCTCAGCCATTGCTCGATCAAGTCCGGCGGCCACACCGGCATCGGCCAAACATTCAGCAAGCGCAAATACATAAGCCGGACCCGACCCGGAGACCGCCGTTACCGCATCGATCAGCGCCTCATCATCGACCCACTCCACTTCGCCAACAGCTTGCAGCAATGTGGTGCAGAGCGTCTTTTGCGCGGCACTAACATGGGCATTGGCAGCGCAAACGGTTATACCCCGGCCAATCGCCGCCGGTGTGTTGGGGATTGAGCGAACCACGGCATGGGCCGCGCCCAATAGCGCTTCAAAGCTGGCAATGGTGCGCCCGGCTGCAATCGACAAGGTCAACGTATCGGGTCCGGCGAGTGGCGCGACCTTGGTAAAGACGGCATCCATCATTTGCGGCTTAACTGCCATGACGATGATTGCCGGAGAAGGTGGAATTAGCGCCGCGTCGGTATAGACAGTAACGCCGAATTTGCCGAGAATTGCTAATATTTCGGCCGGTGGTCCAGGGTCAAGAACCGTAACCTTGGCGGGGTCCAGACCGCGCTCAAGCCAGCCGGTCAACATCGCACCGCCCATTTTGCCGGCCCCGACCAACAGCAGCGGGCCGGCAGGATCGAGACCGCTATCCTGCGCGCCGCCAGCGCTATTTGCGTCCAACCCAGATTGTGAAATGGTCGGCTCCATGGTTCGGTTCAGGCCCGCCCTTCGGTTTCAAACATAATCGAAGACAGCGCCTCGCGCGAATCCTTGCCGGCCCAGACAACAAACTGAAACGCCTGATAATAGCGCTCACACGCTTCCAGAGCGGCTTTCATCAAGGCTTCACATTGCCCCGGTGTGGCCAGGCTACCGTTCAGCATCAGGCCATGGCGATACATAATCAGTCCTTCATGCGGCCAGATATCGAAATGACCCAGCCACATCTGCTCATTAACCTGGGCCACCAGCTTATAAACCTCGGCAATGCGGTTTTCGGGGATTTTAAAATCAAAGGCGCAGGCCAGATGCAACGATTCCAGATCATTGCGCCAATTCAGCGAGATATGATAGTCGGTCCAGCTTCCCGCCACCGCCATCGTCAGCTCATCATCACTGGTACGCTCGACGGCCCAGTCCTGATTGATGGCAACATGTTCGACCAGATCAACAGGATTAATCTCATGTTGAGCTTCGAAATTTGCAATAGTAGCCATAAAAGCCTCTCGATCTAATTCTGGTAAGCACCGTATTATTCGGGTCAAATAGGACGTAACGCGGGCCAATCTCATTGTGCGGCCGCTTACAAAAACCAACAAATCAACCCAAACTAGTGCGAATCACATCGGCACAATCAACAATTGATCAACCGACATCATCTAACTTGAGGCGACCTAACCAAAGCGAGTGTCGAGTCGCAAGCATCAGGGCCTATTGTCCACGCCAAAATGGCCAGCTTCAAGCCGATTGAGAAATATTCCCTCCGATAAGAACAACCTGCGCAAAACCCTGTGGATAGCTTGCGAATAACTCAAGGGTGATCTTGAATTATAACCATTGGGATCAGCGTTAATGATTCAGTCTCTCTCACGGCGCGCACCGGCGGCGGAGCCGCCTGCGCCTGCGAGGCGCGGGCCTAAGGCCCGGGGCTGCGCGTGCAGCCCGGTCGGACAAGCCGACGCAGCTTGCTCGGGCGTGCGGGCTGGGCAGGAACCGAGAAGTCCGAGCTGTGAGAGGTCCGAGTTCTTTGCTATCTGGCACCACGGCGAACAATGTTCGCCCGGCGCGTTGCGCCGCGCCGTCGCAGGCCCGAGCACAGCGAGGAATAGCCGTGAGACAGAAAAACCGCTGGGAGAGAACTGTGGTCTTTGCTGTTTTGTTTCTCTCACGGCGCGCACCGGCGGCGGAGCCGCCTGCGCCTGCGAGGCGCGCCGAACGGTCGGCGGCGGCCTTTGGCCGCTGGGCACATAAAGTACCGTGATGTGCCCAAATGGTGAAAACCGGGCTGGAGCCGAGAAGTCCGAGCTGTAATAGTTCCGAGTTTTTCGCTGGCTGGCACCACGGCGAACAATGTTCGCCCGGCGCTTAGCGCCGCGCCTCGCAGTGCCCGCCTGCGCGTAATCCGTTGAGCGTTCACCAAACTCTTTGTAAGGCAGGTGGATCAGCACGTGAGAGAAATCAAAAATCTCAGTCCAATCGCTCCCCCGTCAGGACACCTCCACGGCGAACAATGTTCGCCCGCCGACCGTTCGGCGCGCCGTCGCAGGGCCCGGACGCCTTTTTGCGGCCGATACGGCCCGTGAGACAGATAAATTACACGCCGTGAGCCAAGAGAGCGCTTCAATCCCCGCCCAAACGCGCTTCGAGGGCTTCAATCCGCTTTAAAAGCTCATCATTTTCTTCGCGTGCTTTTTGCGCCATGGCTTTAACTGCTTCAAATTCGTCGCGCTGAACCACGTCCATATCGCGCAGCACCCGCTCGCCCTGACCACGCACAAAGGTCTCGGCTTCCTTGCGCAGTCCTTGTGCGGCACCTGCGGTATCGGTCATCAATTTGGCCAGTTCATCAAAAAACCGGTTATTGGTCTGGGTCATAGGGTCCTGCATTGCTTAAGGTTGGATCTTGCCACTGATCTGCACAAAATATGGAACTGCCGCATCCTGTTGGCCTGTTTTCCCTACTTATATGCTCCCAGCGGGCTGGCGGATCAAGCTTCGCCCCGTCGCCAGATAGCATTCGTGCAGCCAACACCGACGTCTGCCCATCTTCAATGCCACAATAAACTGCGCCGTTCAGTAGTTGCAAACGCAATCAAGCGGGGCATTAATGCGGTTCGGTCCCGAATATGTCATAGAGTGACGGCAATTTGATTCTGATTGTTTTTGTGACCACACCGCAATCCACTATACGCAGCACCTAAACGACACCTGAACTATATATCAGCCACAGGCCTGGCTAACGAACTGCCAGCCGGCCCTTATGGTGAGCCTTTTGAGCGTCCCCTGGATGGAGCCCTATAGATGTTGAGCTTTT
>JAJRRE010000099.1 GCA_024279745.1 Alphaproteobacteria bacterium | reverse complement strand
ATGCCTGATTTAAATGTAAGGCGCCGCGCTTGTTTGTTAAAGATGCAGGCAACATCAATTGTCGATGAGCTGCTCAAAAATAACGCGTGTTCATTCACCGCCGTACCGGTTCACTTGCCAATTCAAGTGCAAGTGCCGGAGCGGTCTTTTCGCCTGACAGCATGAGAATACATGAAGATGAAAAAAAATAAAGTAAGCCTTGGTCGAAAGGACGCCAATTGGGTTTGATATTATTTATTTTGCTGGTGATGGTGGTATTAGCGCTACTACCACAATTCTGGGTAAAATCTGTGATAAGGCGCCATAGCGCGGATCGCCCGGACTTTCCCGGTACCGGCGGCGAATTTGCACGCCATATTCTGGATGAGATGGGGTTGCAAAGCGTTGTCGTCGAGGAAACCGATGTTGGCGATCACTATGATCCCGATGCCGCGACGGTGCGGCTGCTACCGCAACATTATAACGGCCGCTCATTGTCGGCGGTTGTGATCGCCGCGCATGAAGTGGGTCATGCCATGCAGGACGCCACCGGTTACCGGCCCCTGAAAGCGCGCACGAAACTGGCCAAGCAAGCGGTGAATGTGGAGCGCATTGGATCGATTGTCATGCTGGCGGCGCCGCTGATGATGATTGTTGCCAAGACCCCGCATATTCTCATATTTGAGCTAATGGCCGGAATGCTGATTTTAGGTTCAACCATCTTAATGCACGCCACAACATTGCCGGTCGAATTCGATGCCAGTTTTCGCCGTGCGCTGCCGGTGCTGCAAGCGGGACGTTATATTGGCGACAAGGATATGGCAGCGGCGCGTCAGATCCTTAAGGCTGCGTCCTACACCTATGTCGCCGCCGCCGCGCTTTCCATGCTCAATGTCATGCGCTGGCTGCGGATCTTGCGCTTTTAGAACACTAGTGTTCAACACTAGTGTTCAGCGGGAGACGTTTCTGCCAATTACCTTCAGGGCGCGCTCACTTCAAAACGCCGGGCCAGTTCTTTTTAGCTTGGCTGATGTAGCGCGCCTTATCGGCTTCCCAACGGGTCTTCACACCCAATGAATAATTCAGATAGAGTTTGCCATCGACGATGCTCCAGGCTTCGGGAATGGTGGTGGCGGTGGCGCCCTGCGACACGGCATAAGCGCAATAGCCGCCAAATTGCGGTGCGTATTTAACCGGCTCGGCTTTAAACAGTTCGCGATTTGCAGCGGAAGAAAATTGCCAGATAGCGCCGTCATGTTTGGCGGTGAAGGTGTTTGTGCCTTTGACATGGCGGCCGTTGGTAAAATAGGCCACGACATCGGCGCCGGAAACGGCGATTTTATTATCCTGGAATACCGTAGGTATTTCAGCGCGGGCGTCCTGACTTGAAAGGGATAGCGCCGTAAAAATAATTAATGCGGCGCTGAAGATGGCGCTGAATGGCACACGATAAAAGGTCATGGGGGCAATTCTCCTGTTTGATTTGGCACCATCATAGTTGATCAACGGTATGAAACCAGCGGCGTGCGCGCGCGCTGCCATCACTTCTGTGTTGATTTGGCGTTATCACAGTTTGGGGGCTCAGACGGTTCACAGTTGAGAGCCAAAATGTGCGATCGCGATCGCGCACCCCATCCTGCGCCCGCCATCTTCGGTCCCATCCTGCGCCCGCCATCTTACGGCCCCCGTCTTGCGTAAAGCCTGCAACGCCTCTAAAAGCGCGCTCATGACCAAAAACAGCCAAAATCCGCAAGACCTCGCAATCGGCTCAGATGATGAGCTGCCGACCCTGACCATGCCCAAAGTGGGCTTTGTCTCGCTTGGCTGCCCCAAAGCATTGGTCGATAGCGAGCGGATCATCACCAAGCTGCGCGCCGACGGCTATGAGGTGGCGCCCGATTATGCCGGCGCCGATGTGGTTGTGGTCAATACATGCGGCTTTCTTGATACGGCCAAAGCCGAGAGCCTGGAGGCCATCGGTGAAGCCATGGCGCTCAATGGCCGTGTGATCGTCACCGGCTGTCTGGGCGTCGGCGCCGACAAGGAGCGCATCAAGCAAGAGCATCCCGGCGTGCTGGCAGTGACGGGGCCGCACCAATATGAGCAGGTGGTCAGCGCCGTGCATGACGCCGTGCCGCCGATTGACAACCCGTTCGCCGCCCTTGTGCCGCCGCAAGGGGTCCGCCTGACGCCGCGCCATTATGCTTATCTGAAGATCTCGGAAGGCTGCAACAATAGCTGCTCCTTTTGCATTATTCCCGATCTGCGCGGGCGGCTGGTGTCGCGGCCCATCGGCAATGTCATGGCGGAAGCCGAACGGCTGGTGGCGGCAGGCGTCAAGGAATTGTTGGTGATCAGCCAGGACACGTCGGCTTATGGTGTGGATATTAAATATGCTCCAAGCCGATGGAAGGGGCAGGACCTGCCAGCGCGGTTTTACGAGCTGGCGGCGGCGCTGGGCGAGTTGGGTGTGTGGGTGCGAATGCACTATGTTTATCCCTACCCCCATGTCGACAAGGTCATCCCGCTGATGGCTGAGGGCAAAATTCTGCCCTATCTCGATATCCCGTTTCAACATGCCAGCCCGCGCATTTTGAAAGCCATGCGCCGCCCGGGCAATCAGGACAAAACCGCCAAGCGCATTGCGCAGTGGCGCGAGATTTGCCCGGAGCTGGCCATTCGCTCCACCTTCATTGTCGGCTTTCCAGGCGAAACGGAAGACGATTTTGAGATGCTGCTGGACTGGCTTGATGAAGCGCAGCTGAGCCGCGTTGGCTGTTTTAAATATGAGCCGGTTGCTGGCGCCAAGGCCAATGATCTGGGCGCCGCGGTGCCTGAAGAGATCAAGGAAGAGCGCTGGCACCGCTTCATGGCGCGGCAAAAACAGATCAGCGCCGGGCTGCTGGCCAAACAGGTCGGCAAGACCATTGATGTGATTATTGACGAGGTTGACGAGGAAGGCGCGTTCGCCCGCTCTAAATGGGACGCGCCGGACATAGACGGCTCGGTTTTTCTTAATGGTGAGGTCGGGGATGAAGTCGGGGGCGAGACCGGGGTCGCCGCTGGCGATATTGTTTCCGTAACGGTTGAGCACGCCGACGAATATGATCTGTGGGGCAGTACGTCGAAATCAGCAGGAGGCTGATTACATTTTGGACAGCGTTTATAAGCAATTGTGAGTATACCCTCGTAGTTTCCTTGATGCGGGTTTCCCTTATTCACGCTATGGTGTTTCCAGAATCGTTTGTGGGGACATCGGAGTGGTTATGGGCAGGGGCGCCGCGCGCGGCAGGGTGAAATTTATTTGGGTCAGGCGGGGCACAGCGATTGCCTACGCCGCGCTGATCATCTCGGGCGGCGCACCGGTTGCAGCTCCGGCCTTGGCCATCGAGCCGGGGCTTGACGGCGTAGACATGGCGACCGCAGAACCGCGCGTGCTTTCGCGCCTTTTGAAACTACCGCTGAAACTACCGCGTGAGTTGGGCAATCCAAACAGCTTGCGACCAAGTCGCATGCGGCCCAAGGCCAGCCCTGGCTCAACGGCACTCGGCAAAACAGACGCAACCGTCATAACTCTGGTAGCCGTTGGCGATACGGGGCTGAACGCGCATATGGCGCGGGTGCGTCCAGGCGGCGGCTATAAGCATGGCGGGTTTATACCGTGGGCGCGCGCCACTCGCGACATCAGGCATGAAATCAACGGCGACATTAATTTCATGAACCTTGAGACCGTTGTCACCGCCAGCAACAAGCACCGGCGCGAGAATAAATCTTTCAATTTTCGCATGCACCCTGGCGGCGCCCGGCACCTCACCAAAATTGGTTTCAATCTATTTTCCACGGCCAATAACCATTCGATGGACTTTGCCGCCGCTGGTGCGCGCGCCACCCTGAAGCATTTGGAGAAGTTGGGCGAAGACGCCGGCTTGCTGGCCTGGCCGGGGCTTGGCCAGGGCCGCGAAGACGCCGGGCGGCCCTGGCCAATGGATATCAAGAACACGCGCATTATGGCCTCGGCTTTGGGCATCACCACCGGCAGTTTTCCCTCGCACCGCGCCGGTGAGACGCGCATCGGCCAGATGTCCTATCAATCTAAAAGCGATTTTGCAGCTGTCACGCAGCGCCTGTCCAAAGCGCCGGCAAGCTACAAGATCCTGTCGGTTCATTACGGTATTGAGCGTGATGTGCGCGTTGACCGCTCCGAGCGCCGCAAGCTGAGCGCCATTGCCGTTGGTGAAGCGGGCGTTGATCTGGTGCTGGGTCATCATGCCCATGTGGCGCGCGGCGTGGAGTTGCGCGGCGGCAAAGTCGTGATCTACGGGCTGGGTAATTTCCTGCATTTCGGCACCGCCAATATGGCGCCGCAGGGCCTGTGCCGCGATTATGGTTTGCTGGCAAAATTACATCTGCTGAAGCGGCCAAACGGCAAGCTGGAAATGCGCGCGATACAGGTTCTGCCGCTGACCAATATGCATCGCCAAACCCGCGTTATGAAACCGGCCAAAGCACGCAAACGGGTCTATGTGCTGAACCATTTGGCCAAAGCGCTGGACAACAAGGGCAGCGGCGCCAGGGGTGTGCGGTTTACACCGCAAAACGACGGCTCGGGTCTGTATTGTGTGAGCGGCAGCGCAGGCGATCCGGGAGTTATCGGAAAATTATGCAAAGCTTGGCAACCGGCGAAAGCAGCGCCGAAGTCTTTGGCCCGTCAGATTGCCGGCTCTTGCAGGCGGGTTTCGCGGTCCTACGCGCAAAATGCCAAAAAACGCCGTGTCAGGCGCGCCAAGCGCAAACGCAAAGCCAAACAGGCCAAAAGCTTCTTCTCGCAGATCTTTGGCGATTAGGGGCACGGGGCCCTTCATCCACATGTTTTAGCTGCAAGGCGCTACCGGCGCGTTGCCGAATCTGATCCCTTGGCTGTCAAACAAGCGGCTTTCCAATCATCTAGGCGTGCCGCCCAGAGCACAGCGCACAGAGCACAACGCGCAAAACGCAGCCAGCATCAGCAATTGGAGACGTTTCCCATGGCCAATTTCCCGACCCATATCGCCGTTGGCACGCTAGTCAGCGGTGCGCTGGCGACCCTGACCCTGGCAGCCGACGCTGTGTCGCCGGAAAATGTGCTGGCGGTTGCCATCGCCGGTGTGGTTGGCTCGGTCCTTCCTGATATTGATTTGAAAGAATCGCGCCCCTCGCAAGCGATGTTCAACGGCCTTGGGTTGTTCATCTCCTTTGCCATGCTGTTTGTCTTTGTCGCCCAGCTGTCCATTGCCGAAATGTGGATCTTGTGGATCGGCACTTATATTTCCATTCGCTATGTCGCCTATTTCATCTTCCACCGCATGTCCTATCATCGCGGCATATATCATTCGGTGCTGGCGGGCGTGTTCTTCTGGTTTGTGACGGCGATCATTTATCGCTATGTGCTGCAGCGTCATGAGGGGGTAGCCTGGCTGGCGGGCGCCTTTACGTTCATCGGTTATCTGGTGCATCTGACGCTTGATGAGATTTATTCCGTTGATGTGATGGGCGCGCGTATCAAGCGCTCATTCGGCAGTGCCCTGAAGCTCATTGACCGCAAACATATGGGCCATACCAGCGCCATGGCTATTGCCACCGTGATCGCCTTTCTGCTGACGCCGCCAACGCAGGTCTTTGTCGACGGTATCACCGCCAAGCCGCTGTGGACGACGTTGCACAATAAGCTAATGCCGCAAGGAAAATGGTTTGGCCTGTTCAACGGTGAGGGCCTCAAGAAACTGCATGCGCGGATTAATGGCCGCGAAAGTTCGATGATCATCACCGGCTCACTGCCGACAAAGAAGCCCAGCGGAACAAGCGAGCACGAGAAGACCTCTCCCATCCCGCGCCCCCTGGGAGCCCCTTGATGAATTCACGGGTCTCCTGAGGATAAAACACTCAATTGGTGGTTGGGCCGCGTCGGTGCCGTATAAACCCAGAATTGTCATACCGGTGCTTGCCTGCCCCGGCACTCGTTGCCGGGGTCACCGGTATCCCGTTTCAAATCGGTGAATTGGTTGAATTGGTTCATTTTCAGCACAGCTGCGGCATCTGTTTCATGGCAACCGGGATCGCGGGAACAAGCCCCGCGACGACATCCAGTATTTTGCGATCAGCATCCGTCATTCATCGGACACTCGTTATCTCAACCAGGCCAAGCCGCGCGATGACAAAGCTGTTGTTTATGAGACGCTTCTAATTCTCCCCAATTAGTCTTATGCTACCCGGCAGGCGATGTGCAAAGCGTCGCAAGGTGTCAGGGGAGGTCAGGCGGTGTCAGCCATGGTGGAGCTGCCAGTTTGGTTGGTTGTGGTTGCCGGATTGCTGGCGGTCCTGGGCCTACTTGACCGGTTTTTGATGCCGACCATGCGCTGGGTGCTGCGCCGCCGGCTGAACCGCGCCATCGATAAGCTGAACAATAAGCTGACGTTGAAAATCCCGCCATTCAAGCTGGCCAAGCGCACCAAGTTAATCGACAGTCTGTTGTTCGATGCCGCCGTGATGAAGGCCATCGACGAGGAGGCCGCGCGCACCGGCGAGCCGCATGAGGTGGTGCTGGCGCGGGCCAAACGCTATGCGCGCGAGATCGTACCGTCGTTCAGCGCCTACACCTATTTCGGCTTTGCCATGCGGCTCGCCCGGAAGGTTTCGACCTTTTTATATAGGGTCCGGCTGGGCGCGATTGATGAAGAGGCTTTGGCCAAGATCGACGACGATGCCAGTGTCGTGTTCGTGATCAATCACCGCTCGAATATGGATTATGTGCTGGTCACCTATATGGTCTCGGCCAGCTCGGCGCTGTCTTATGCGGTCGGCGAATGGGCGCGCGTCTGGCTGCTGCAAAGTTTCATTCGCGCCATGGGCGGCTATTTTGTGCGCCGTGACAGCTCGTCCAACAAGCTCTATCGGCAGGTGCTGGCGCGCTATGTGCAAATGGCGACCGAGGCCGGGGTGGTGCAGGCGGTGTTCCCCGAAGGCGGGCTGTCGCGGTCCGGCGCCCTGTTGCCGCCCAAGCTGGGCCTGCTTAGTTATATGGTCTCCAATTTTGACCTGAAAGCGAGGCGCGATATTGTCTTCGTGCCCGTCGGGATCAATTATGACCGGGTGCTGGAGGACCGCGTGCTGCTGCGCTCCGCCGCCCGGCTTGCTAGCCGAAAACCGGGCGAGCCGAAAAAGAAGCCGCGCTTTGCGTTTAATCCGAGCGTATTTTTAAAATTCATTGCGCGCAATCTTTGGCTGCGACTACGCGGGCGTTGGTATCGCTATGGTTATGCGGCGGTGAGTTTTGGTCGCCCTTATTCTTTACGCCAGCATATGCGCAATCGCGGCGTCGAGTTTCGCGCGCTGAGCAATGAGCGCCGCTTTGAGGAAATCGAGCGCCTGGGTATGCATCTGATGGGCGAGATCGGCGCAGTCGTTCCTGCCCTGCCGGTGTCGCTGGTCGCGCGCGCCTTGCTGGCGGCGGGGCAGACGGGGATGAGCGGCATTGAGCTGAAGGGTGCGGTGATGGCGATGATCCATTTCCTGCAAACACGCGGTTCCCATGTGCATATGCCGCGCAAGGATCTTGAATATTCCGTGACAGTCGGCGTGCGGCAGTTAATCCTGCGGCATCTGGTGCGCGAGGATGACGGGATTTATAAAATCTGCGACAAGGAAATTGAGCTGCTGACCTTTTACGCCAATTCAATCGCGCATCTATTTCCCCTTAGTGAGGCCGACGAGGCTGGGACTGTTGCAGGTAGCAATGATGCGGGTGTTGTGGTTGGCGTCGAGCGGGCAAGGCGCCAACAAAGCGAAGGCGATGATGGATTTGTTAGCAAGAAGAAAAGCGGCGCTATGAGTTCTTACTCACCGGCTGGCGACCCGCCGGCTGCTGTACCGGCGTCAACGGCTATAGCGCCGGAACCACGGTCTGAACCGCTATCTGAATCGGCGTCCACGCCTGCACCAGCTTCCAGCCCAGCCAAATAAGTCCCAACCAGATCATCAACCAACCGGCTGGCGCTTTGCGAGGTCACGCTGGCGAGCTTGTTGGCGGTCGATAGCGAGGTGATGCCATGCACGCCGGCCCATAATACGCGGGCCGCCCGGCGCCGCTCATCATCCTGGCTGGGCGTAAAATGCGAGCCCAAGGAGGTTTCGACACACGCCATCAGCTCTTCAAGTTTATCTTGATACCATTGCGGCACGTCGGTGCCTTCAGGCATATAATGTTCAAATAACACATTCCACAGCCGTGGCCGTTCATGAGTGAAATCCATATAGTTGCGCGCCAATCTCAAAACCGCTTCGCTCGACGGCGGTGCTTCAAGCAGAACACTTTGCAACCTTTCACGCAGATCATCCAAAATTCGTGCCTCGACGTTCAAAATAACATCGTCGAGATTATCGAACATATTATAGATCGTGCCGGGGGAATAACTTATGCGCCGTGCAATTTCGCGCGCGGACAGACCGGAAAGTCCCTGGTCTTCGATTATTGCCTGAGCAGCATCAAGTATGAGTTTGCGTAGTTGCTCTGGCGTATGAGTTGAACGCCGTCCCATTGAAATCCAAACATTTAAATTGCTAGTGACAAAGATGACACGACAAGCATAGGATTATAACGCGATGAAATGCAACCGAACATCAAGACATTGTAGATGTTACTGCATTGCAACATTGCTTTTGCCGTACCAATCAACATAGAATCCCATAATGAACACTGGTTATTGGGTTAATGGTCGGCTCTGCGCCCTTCGCCTGTGCAAAAGTTTTGGAGGGTGGAGGTTTGAAATACGTGTTTTGCGCCAGAACAGTCTTTAAATTTGCCGGCGCGCCGGTGCGCCAGCGCAGCCATTAAATTTGCCAGTGGGCTAGTGCGCTGGGCCGCTAACAAAGCCAACAGCAATACCAATAGCAAAGCTAACTACCAGCGCCGCGGGTGAATGCCGCGCCGGCACCAAAGTCAACAACCGAACAGAGACATGAATGGAAAATATACCAGCCAGCCGATCGGGCACCCCTTTTGACATTGCTATTATAGGCGCGGGTATTGTCGGTTGTGCGATGGCGCGGCGGTTCACGCTGGAAGGCGCCAAAGTCGTGGTGATCGAGAAAGCAAGCGACATTCTGGACGGTGCCAGCAAGGCCAACAGC
Organism: Alphaproteobacteria bacterium; assembly: GCA_024279745.1. GTDB lineage: Bacteria > Pseudomonadota > Alphaproteobacteria > Rhizobiales > Hyphomicrobiaceae > JAJRRE01. The sequence continues at coordinate 15,540 of JAJRRE010000099.1, read as the reverse complement.
GCCATTTTGCATACGGGGTTTGATGCGCCCACCGGGTCGCTGGAGCTGTCATGTATTCAAGGAGGCTACCGGGAATATATCGATATTCACAAGCAGTTCGGTCTGCCGCTTGAAAAGTCCGGTGCCCATGTGGTGGCGTGGAGCGATGAAGACGAGGCGGCGCTGGACGGCATCGTCGCGCAGGCCCATGCAAATAACGTTGAGGACGTGAGTTTGATTTCTGCGCAGCAGTTGCGCCGCTGCGAACCGGGCCTGGCTGAGAGCGCCCGCGCCGCCATCACTGTTCCCGGTGAAGCGATTATTGATCCCTGGTCGGCGCCCTATGCTTATTTGCGCCAGTCTTTGCTCAATGGCGGCGAAGTTTATCTGGACTGCGAGGTGACGGGCGTAAGCTTCAGCGCCGGTATGTGGGAACTTGCAACATCGCACGGCGCGGTGCACTGCGCCCAGGTGATCAATTGCGCCGGACTTTATGGCGATCTGATTGACAAGGCAGTGTTGGGCACGGCGAGTTTTGAAATCAAACCGCGCAAAGGCCAATTCGTTGTGTTTGACAAGGCGGCTGCAAGCTTGATCAATTCGATCATTTTGCCGGTTCCGACCAGGCGCACCAAAGGCGTTGTCGTATTTCGCACCGTGTTCGGCAATCTGGCGGTTGGGCCGACTGCCGAAGACCAGGAGGCGCGCGCGGATACGGCCACTGATCAGGCAGCATTGCGCACTTTGATTGCTGCAGGCATTGCTAAAGTACCGGCGTTGGAGACGATCCCGATCACGGCTGTATATGCCGGATTACGGCCCGCCACCCAATTTAAAGACTATCAGATTGCCGCGCAGCAGCAGCGAAACTGGATCACTGTTGGCGGCATTCGCTCAACCGGGCTGAGCAGTGCTTTGGGCATCGCGCGCCATGTGTTCGAGCTCTATTGCGATCAGGCGGAAGTTGAGGGTGGTGGGCGGAAGGACGGTAAAGATAGCGCCACGCAACCCAAGCCTCAAATCAATATCCAAACCAACACACGAACCAACACACAAGACCAAAAGTGTAAGCATTTAGCGCTGCGTGATCCGCAAGTACCGCCAGTTGCCAGGCTGGCTGAAAGTACAACACGCGATTGGCGGTGTGCCGGTCATGGCTCCATTGTCTGCCATTGCGAACTGGTCAGCGAGCGGGAAATCAAAGCCGCGCTGAAGGGGCCATTGGCGGCGCGCTCATTGGCGGGGCTTAAGCGCCAGACCAGGGCGACGATGGGGCGCTGCCAGGGCTTTTATTGTTCGGCGCGCCTGGCGGAACTGACCGACGGTCATTTTGATGTGCCGCTGGCGCCCGGAGCGCAACAGAGTGCAAAGGATAAGGGGCAATGAGTGACGCTAAATCCTGGCCTCAAGAGGCAAGCGCGCAGGCCAATACCGACATGCCGCAAAGCGCGGTGGAGGTTGCGATCATTGGCGGCGGCCCCTCGGGGTTAGCCGCCGCACTGGAACTCAAACGCCGCGGCATTTCAAATATTGTGGTTCTGGAGCGCGAGAACGAAGCTGGCGGTATCCCGCGCCATTGCGGTCATCCGCCCTTTGGTGTTCGCGAATTTGCCCGCGTTTTGACCGGACCCTCCTATGCCCGGCGGCTGGTACGCGCGGCACGCGGCGCCGGGGTCACGATTCGCACAGCTGTAACAGTGGTTGAGCTGCGGCCCGGCGGCGAACTGCTGATCACATCGCAGCAAGGCTCCGAATTGCTGCAAGCCCGCCGCGTGATCGTGGCGACCGGCGTGCGCGAGACGCCCCGCTCTGCGCGGTTGATTTCCGGCGCGCGGGTCCTTGGTGCTTTGAACACAGGGGCGCTGCAATCACTGGTCTACCTGCAAAACCGCAAACCATTTAAGCGCCCGGTCATCGTCGGCACCGAGCTGGTTTCTTTTTCCGCAATTATGACCTGCCGCCATGCGGGCATCACGCCGGTTGCGATGATTGAGGCGGGCGCCCACGTCACAGCCCGCTGGCCGTCATCGATTTTTCCAAGGCTGGTCGGTCTGCCGCTCTATCTCAACACCAGGCTGGTGTCGATTAAGGGGACGCGGCGCGTGCAGGCGGTCGAGGTGGAAACGCCCGGCCATGGTCGGCGGCTCATTGAGTGCGACGGCGTTGTGCTGACGGGGGGATTTACGCCCGAGGCCAGTCTTGCGCGCATGGGCCATCTGGCGATTGATCGCGGGACAGGCGGTCCTGTCGTTGATCAATATGGGCGCTGCTCGGACCCGGTTTATTTCGCCGCCGGCAATCTCTTGCGGCCGGTGGAAACCGCCGGTTGGTCCTTTCAGGAAGGACGGCGCTGCGGCGGCTGGGTGGCCGGCGATCTGGCTGGTGATCTGGCCGATCACGCACGGGCCACACAATTGACGTCGAGCGATCCAGGCATAAAATATTTGATGCCGCAAAAGCTCAATCTGACCGCCCCGCCTGAAGGCACGAAGCGTGAAGGTATGAAGCATGTGCAGTTGCGGTTTGAGCTGCGCGGTAAAGGCGTTTTAACAATCCATCGGGGGAGCGATCTTGTCTGGCAACGCAGCTTGCATGTCGCCCCCGAGCGCCGCATTCTGGTACCGATCAAAGCACTTCTCGCGCCGCCGTCCCATCCAACCGACACGCCGCTGGAGTTCAGATTTAAGATCGAGTGACGCAACGGCAAGCGGTCTGAGTTGAGTGCGGACTTATGTAGTCTCTCACACCCATTCGCCTGCAGTTTCAGCGCCACGCTTTGCTAAGCAACGACCGTAAACTGGCCCATCATACCGGCGTCTTCATGCTCCAGGATATGGCAATGATACATATAGGGCGTTTGCGCGTCGGCATAGTCTTCAAATTTCGTGATGACGCGCACGGTCTCGCCGCGATTGACGACAACGGTATCTTTCAGGCCGCGCTCATTGGCGGCAGGTGGGCGGCCATCGCGGTCGAGAATATGAAACTGGATGTCGTGAATATGAAACGGATGCGGCATCGGCGAGCGATTGCTGATTTCCCAGATCTCCGTGTCGCCCAGTTTAATGACCTCGTCGATGCGGTTGAGTTTCATGACTTTACCGTTGATCGAAACCGGATTGGAAATCCCCATCATCACCATCGGCCCCATGCGCATGTCCAGAACGAACCGTCTGGTGCGTGCCGCATCTGCCGGGTTCAGTCGCGGTAAAGACAATAACTTGTTCGGCAGGGTTGCCGCGCTTGTGCTGGCCGGGGCTTGCGCGCTGGCCGGAATAATTTGCAGAAAGTCAGCCCCTTCGCCGGCACTCATACCGCCGCCGCGTCGCCGCATCATCCGCCCCATCATGCCGCCGCCGCCCATCATACCGCCGCCATCGGGCAAGGGGAAATTGCGCAGGAAAACCGGCTTGCGATCCCCAAGATCGACAATGATCTCGCCGCGCTCCCCTGGTCCAAGCGATAACCGGGTCAGGCGTACCGGGCGCTCCAGCAAAGCGCCGTCGGTCGCGATCTGATGGAAGGGGCGCTCGTCGCTGAAGCCGATTGTCCAGAACCGCGCATTGGAAGCGTTGAGGACACGAAAGCGTACGAGTTTGGTTTTGGCCGCGAAAGTTGCATTGATCGAGCCGTTGACCATTAGCAGGGCGCCCAGATTGCCCATCATGGTGTTGTGCATGTCGGTGCTGTAGGAGAGCGAGCCGTCGCGATTGAATGAACGGTCCTGTAGCACCAGGGGGATATCGTCAACGCCGTAGGTCGCGGGCAAAGACAAGGCGCGGGCGTGCGCATCATCAACAATCATCATACCGGCAAGACCGCGCCAGACCTGGGCGGCGGTCTGGTGCAACATATGCGAGTGATACCAGAAACTGGCGGCGTGTTGTTTGATTTCAAATTGCGGCGACCAGGTTTGTCCCGGTGCGATCTCTTGATGCGGTCCGCCGTCATGCTTGGCGGGCAGATGAAACCCGTGCCAATGCAATGTCGTCGGTTCGCCAAGCGAGTTTTTGACGTTGAAGCGCACTTGCTCGCCGGCGCTCATATGAAGGACAGGGCCGAGAAAATCTGCATTGATGCCAAGCGTCGGCGTTTTAACACCGGGGAAAAACTCGGTATTGCCGCGGCGCATGTTGAGATCAAAGACGCGCACACCGCCGCTTATTTTGCCAGCATATAATGGCGGAATGTTCAGCGGACGCGAGGGGGCGGGCGCGTTTTGCGCCAATGCTTGCGTGCTCATATAGGTGTCAAGCAATGGTGCAGCAGCAATGGCTGCGGCGCCTGCAACGGCACCTTTGTTGAAATTTCTGCGCGTGATCATTGGCGGGCCAACTTTCATTACTCTAATAGACAAAGGAAATAGAGGGAGGGCGCAAACATCTGGCTTTGCACCCTTCAAAAAAGCACTCGGTCAAAGTTTGACTGGAAGACGACCATAGATCGCTGCGCGGCACATTGATCGCAATCAATCCTGTGACCTTTACAGGTCGGTCAATTTAATCCCTTACGGGGCGGGCAATCTAGCGACCAAATGCACAACCTGACAGGCCTGCTGACAGGCCGCTAGCGGGCCAAGGCACAAACGAATCCCAAAGCCCAAGCGGGAGCCGAAAAGCGCACAGCACTAACTGTCATCTGCCCTTTCAGCCCGTGTCTTTAGGCTGCCTTGCCGGCAGGTGTGATCAGACCGAGGGCAGCGCCAGTGGCGTCTGTGACTATGGCAATCTTGCCGACGCCCGGCACTTCAAAGGCTTCCTTGATGATTGTGCCGCCGCTATCGGTAACTTTTTTCACCCGCGCATCAACATCGTCGACGGCAAGATAGCCCATCCAATGGGGCGGCACACCGTCGGGAACTATGCCGGTCATGTCCATCATGCCGGCAACGGGGTTGCCATTTTGCATGGCGAGCCAATAGGTGCCGCCGTCGGGTTCCATCGGCATGCCTTCAAAACTCCAGCCGATGACTTCGGTAAAGAACGCCTTCGCCTTATCGACGTCGCCAGTCATCAATTCGTTCCAGTGAAATGTGCCATGCTGGGCCTCATCCCAGTGAGATGTGCCGTCTTTCTTATCGCTCATAATCGGGGGCTCCTGAAAAATCTTGAATAACGGGGGGAAGGATCGTTGGCCAAGCCTAACCCATTTCGCGCATTTGGACCAGTAGCCAAAACGAAAACGGGCCGGCAAAGAGATCTCCCTTTACCGGCCCGTTTGAATTTCATCGCTAAACCTGACAGAAGACGATCTGGCTCGTTAAGAAGACTTCTTATAGCCGCCCCACAGCTGTTTCAGGCGTTGCTTACGCCCACAAGCATATTTGTAGTACTTATAGCGGATCGGGTTTTTCTGATAATAGCCTTGATGATAGTCTTCCGCGGGATAAAAAGTGCTGGCCTTGGTAACTTCCGTAACGATAGGCGTTTTGAACACTTTTGCCGCAATCAACTTGGCTTTTGATGCAGACGCCAGTTTTTTCTGATTGTCGTCGAGGTAGAAGATCCCGGCGCGATATTGTGAACCGCCGTCGCAGAACTGCCGGTCAGCAACCAATGGATCGATGTTCTTCCAAAACGCTGTAAGCAACGTCTGATAGTTTACTTTGGCCGGATCATAGATCACTTTCACTGCTTCGGTATGGCCGGTGGTGCCGGCGGAAACCTGGCGATAGGTGGGGTTTTTTGTTGTGCCGCCGATATAACCTGAGATCGCGTTTTTAACGCCGGGTACGAGCTCCATGGCTTGCTCCATGCACCAAAAGCAGCCGCCGGCAAAAATCGCAACGGCGTCGCCTTTGGTCATTGCCGCCTGTTCACCGCTTGTCGCGCTGCCGGAGCCTGCCGCATTGGCGGATATCGTCGTGCCGACAAGTGCCGCACCGGCTAAGACCGCGACGGATAATATGGCGGCGCTTATAGTTTTTTTCATAATGCGCATTCCTTAATAGATTGAGCTGCTGCTGGCGTTTCACCTTTGCTGAGGTTTCACCTTTGCTGAGGCTTCACCTTGCAATCTATACGCTAGCGCCGGGCATACAAGCGCCGGGGCTGCGAAGTTATGGAAACGTTATAGACCGGGACGCTGGCAGCTTAGGGGACTAGCTGTCTATTTGGCCGCCCCAAAGCTTGAAAAATGTACGGTTTATGTACGATTTATGGGGCATTTTGGTCAAATAAGGCGTCGACTATAGGGCAGTCGGCCGCGTTGCCGCCTTCACAATCTTTTGAAATCTGTGTCAATGAGGCTTCCAGCCGGCGCAAATCATTAATCTTGGTGCGTATCGACGCTTTGTGGGCAAGTGTTATGCGCTGAATGTCGCGGCAGCTATAATCTCCATCTGCGACCAGCGACAGTAGATTGGCAATTTCCGCCAGTGAAAAGCCCAGGCGGCGGCAGCGGCTGACGAAGTTCAACCGCTTAAAACTGTCCAGATCATATTGCCGATGACCACCGGCGCTGCGCGGAGGATCGGTAAGCAGGCCGATTTTTTCATAATAGCGGATGGTTTCAATATGCACGCCGGTGCGCTGCGACAGCCTGCCGATTGTTATGGGTTTCGCCATTGCCAGTCCTTTGGGCCGATTCAACATCCGAAAAATAATACTTGAATCTGTAGCTCCTACAGATTGTAGCGTGGGGAAGTCTTTGGCGCAAATCAAGGAGGCTCCGCGATTTTACGCCGTATCGTTCAACACTACAATCGAGATATGAAGATGTCTGAAGATGAAATTTCCGGCTCGGCTCACGCCATGCAAAGGCCTGATGGCCCAATGCAAGTCAGTGGGTTGCAAACCAGTGACTTGCAAGCCAGTAATGGAGCGCCGCGAACCGGTTTGCTTGCAGCAGGCGGCATCGCCGGAGCGATTGGTGCGACCTCATGCTGTATTTTGCCACTCGGCCTTTCAGTTATGGGTGTCGGCGGCGCCTGGATTGCCAATCTACGTGCTTTGGCACCTTATCAACCGCTTTTCGTTTTGGTGGCTGTTGGGTTCATTGGCGCGGGCTTTTTCTTTACCTCTCGTCTCGCCAATGAAAGCTGCGCCGACGGACAAGCCTGCGCGCGGCCCCTGCCAAACGCACTGGTGAAAAGTACGCTGTGGGTGTCGGCTCTCATTGTACTTGGGGCGATTACCTTCAACTACTGGTTCATTTATTTGCTGCCCTATCTACCTTAACTCCAATTGAACTTTTCGCAGGTGCCGGTCTGCCCGCGCTGTGATTGTTGCGATTGTTGCACAATCTATTCGTGTAACAGCTTTTAGAAGGATGACGATGAATGACGAAACATGTTCTGGCAATTGCACTGCTGTTTATGGTGTTCGGCGCCAATGCGGCCATCGCCGAGCAGACAACGGTGACGCTCAAGGTATCGGGTATGACTTGCGCGTCCTGCCCTTATATGGTCAAGCGCTCTTTGACCAACATTGACGGTGTCGAGAAAGCGGATGTATCGCTGGCGGCAGCGCGTGCCGTGGTAACTTTTGATACCAGCAAGACAACGCTTGTCGTTTTGACAGCAGCGACCGCAGCAGCTGGTTTTCCCTCAACGATGATTGCAGGCAACGTCGCCGAAGCCAAAAGCAGTACGGCGATCACAGCAGCAAAACCGCGCGGCAGCAATTAGCCTTGCCGTTTTCGCAGTGGCTGCAGGACATCGAAAGGGGCGGTAAAAAAGTGGTAAAACAAATGAGCGATTCAGCATTAGTAAAAACCGGGATTGTTGGAACTGTGATCGCGGCATTGTGTTGCTTTACACCGGTCTTGGTCATCGGATTTGGCTTGGTCGGGCTGTCGGCCTATGTCGGCTATCTGGATGCCGTCTTGCTGCCGGCGCTTGGCTTTTTTATCCTGCTGACGATCTATGCGGTGTGGCGCCGGCAATCACGGTTGCAGCCATAAGGCGCAAGGCTTATTGAAGTTTTTTGTCTCCAGCCGCAAGGCAATAATTTGAGGTACTGCATGTCTGAGTGTTGTCCTAAGTCGCATGATGACGGATCTTTTGACCTGATCGTCATTGGTGCCGGATCAGCCGGGTTTTCTGCGGCGATTACGGCGGCGGAGGCAGGCGCGCGGGTGGCGGTTATTGGCCATGGCACCATTGGCGGTACCTGTGTCAATATTGGCTGCGTGCCCTCCAAGACCATGATCCGGGCAGCTGAAGCGTTGCATCAGTCTCATACAGTAGGCCGTTTTAATGGTCTAACCGCCGATGCGCGGCTTGAAAGTTGGGCCGCATTGCAGGCACAAAAACAGGGCCTGGTGGATGAGCTGCGCCGCGCCAAATATATCGACGTATTACCGTCCTATCCCAAGGTTACGTACTATGAGGGTAGAGCGGCACTAATCGACGGCGGGGTAGTCGTTGCGGGCGAGCGGTTTATGGCGAATAAAATTATCATCGCCACAGGCAGCTCGCCGGCACGTCCGCCAATCCCCGGTCTCGATCAAGTACCATACCTGACCAGTCAAAGCGCCCTTGAGTTAAGCAAGTGCCCGCGCTCACTGATTGTGATTGGCGGCGGTGTTATTGGTTGCGAATTGGGCCAGATGTTTGCCCGCTTCGGCACCAAGGTGACAATTCTTTGCCGCTCACACCTGCTGCGCGACGCTGAGCCGGAGGTCAGCGCGGCGCTGGAGCAGGCGTTTCGATCAGAAAGCATTGACGTAATTAATGGGGCACAATATACGGCAGTGGAACGGCCAGATACGGCAGTGGAACGGCCAGGGAATTTGGGCGGCGATGACGCTCCGCCGACCGCGCAAGGCGTGCGGCTCGATTACGTTAGCAAGGGCATGGCCAAGGAAATCACGGCGCAACATCTGTTGCTGGCGGCGGGGCGGCGGCCCAATTCCGCCGGGCTTGGGCTGGACGAGTTGGGGATTAAATCCCTGCCCAATGGCGGCATCAAGGTTGACGAGCATATGTGCACAACGCGAGACGGCGTTTATGCGGTAGGCGATGTCACCGGACGCGATATGTTCGTTTATATGGCGGCTTACGGCGCCAAGATCGCCGCCGAACATGCATTTGGAATTGGCGCGGGACTGGCGGATGAGGGGCCCACAGTCAGCGCACGAAAATATGACAATTCCGCGATGCCCGAGGTTGTCTTTACGGATCCGCAAGTGGCCAGTGTGGGCATGAGCGAGGCGCGCGCCAAGACTGCCGGTGTTGATGTGCGCGTTTCGGTTCTACCACTGGAGCATGTGCCGCGCGCATTGGCCGCCAGAGACACGCGTGGGCTGATCAAACTTGTGGCGGACGCCGATAGCAAACGTCTGCTGGGCGCTCATATCATAGCCCCTGAAGGCGCCGACGCCATCCAAACGGCTGCCATAGCCATCAAGGCAGGGTTCACTGTGGATGAGCTGGGGGCGATGATTTTCCCCTATCTGACCACGGTCGAAGGGCTCAAGCTTGCCGCCCAGACCTTCGACAAGGATGTGTCGAAGCTGTCCTGCTGCGCCGGTTAAGGCGCGCCCCGATGCACCGCTTGGGTGTTCACAACGGTATTAACTTCGATTGACGTACCACGGGCTGCAAGCGCAGCCCCGCCAATCGTTTGGCGCGCAAGCGCAGGCCCGAGCTACGCTTGCAATAGCCGCGAGCGAAAACAAACGAGAGCGCTTCCATTTAAGCCTGATACCCTATTAAAAGGTATGGCTTGAGCGCGGCGTTGACTTAAAGGCCAGATCAAAGGCTTGGGTTATGACCTCGCGGTTCCCTATATGATTGGCTAGTATGAGCACCAACTTGGCATTCAGCGCATGACTGGCGGCTTCGTCGAGCGGCTCGTGCAGCGCCAGAAGCTGCGCATAAAAACCGTCCGGGTCGTCAAGATTAGCATCTATGTTGAGTTTGTTCATGCTCAAGAGGCCTCTTATGCGGGTTCTGATAGGGGTTCTGAAACTGTCGCGATGGCGGTATGCAGCGCGGCGGTAATTGCGCTCCTGTTATAGCTGGTCCAGCGCGCCGCGACATGCTGGTCGGGGCGAATGAGGTAGACTGCACTGGCCGCATTGCCCAGATAACGCGGGCGCGCGAGCGGCGCGTTCGTAGTGCTGAGCCGAACAATTGCAATGTCGATGCCGCTCACTTCAAAAGTGTCACCCTGGGGTTCTTTTGCTGGTATGTCGTGATCAATCACCAGCAGCTGGAAGCGCCCGCCCGCGCGTTTGAGCAGCCAGCTTCCGAGCGCATCGGGGAGCGGTAGATCAACAAGCGGCGCGCCGGGGCGTGTGGCGGTTGGTAAACTGGGATCGTCGGCGCCGTTCAATGGCGATTCGTCATAGATTGCAGGAACCGACAAGCGGCCGGAATTGACCAGCGGGCGGGCAAAGGGCGCCTGTTCGACAAGGTCCAGAACCGCATCGCGAAACAGGCGGCTGATGGGCGATTTAGGCGTAATGAAATCGGTGGCGCGGGTGGAGTTGAGAATATTCTCATCCGCACCCTGGCGGCGCTCACTGTCATAGCTGTCGAGCAGGGCGGCGGGGGCTTTGCCTGCGATTACCAGCGCCAGCTTCCATGCCAGATTGTCGGCGTCCTGCACGCCGCCATTGGCACCGCGTGCGCCGAAGGGCGAGACCTGATGCGCGCTGTCCCCGGCGAACAGCACACGATTATGCCGATAGCGCTGCATCGAACAGCATTGGAAGGTGTAGACGCTGACCCATTCCAGCTCGAACGTCACGTCGGGGCCGAGCATGGCCTCAATGCGCGGGATGACATTTTCAGGGCGTATCACGGCTTCGCGGTCGATGTCCCAGCCCAGTTGAAAATCGATGCGCCAGACATTGTCGGGCTGTTTGTGCAGCAGAGCCGATTGGCCGGGGTTAAACGGCGGGTCGAACCAGAACCAGCGCTCGGTCGGGAAATCGGCTTTCATGACGACATCGGCGATCAGGAAGTTGTCCTCAAACACACGCCCCTTAAAATCCAGCTGCATGAGACTGCGGATGGTTGAGCGCGGCCCATCGCAGGCAATCAGCCAATCGGCTTCTATGGTGTAAGGCCCATCGGGTGTCGTGATTTCAAGGCTTACATAGTCGTCGAAACATTCCAGCGCCGTTACTTTGTTGCCGCCGCGAAGGTCCAGTGTTGCGCCTCTTGCAGCCAGCTCCTGCACGCGCGCGGCCAAATAGCCCTCCATGTAATATTGCTGCAAATTTATAAAGGCGGGATGTTTAAAGCCCTGTTCGGGCGACAGATTAAACTCATAGATCTGCCGGTCCTTGCGAAATACCCTGCCGGTATTCCATTGCACGCCTTTTTCGAGCATCTGATCGCCGCAGCCCAGTCGGCTTAATATTTCCAGGGTGCGGCGGGAGAAACATATCGCGCGGCTGCCGACACCGATGCCCTCAGCCTCGTCCAGTATGACAACCGGTATGCCCTTAAGTGCCAGATCAATTGCGACCGTCAGCCCGATGGGACCGGCGCCGACAATGATGACCGGTTTGCGCGCCGGCGCGCTCAGCGCGCGGTCCTGATCGGGTGAGCGGCGGTAGGGATATAGCAGTTCGGACTGGGAGTTGAGCGGCATGAGTTTAGCGATTATTTGCGAGTTAGTTGTGTTGTGGTTCAGGAGTGAGGCGCGGGGCGATCTTCCGTACTGGCCGGGCCGTGTCAGCCCTGTAGCGCCTCCCACAAATCTTGATCGCGCTGCGCCGTCCAGATGCGCGGATTGTCGATGCCGTTGGCTTCATCATAAGCGCGCGCTACATTAAAGGGCAAACAATGCTCATAGATGGCGTAGTCTTTATATTTGGCATCGCAGATCTGGCGGGTGGCCTCAAACGCTTCCTTCAGTGGCGCACCGCGAGCGGCGGCGGCGGCGGCCGGGCCATAGTGATCGGTGAGAAACTGCCGGGTCAGCGCCAATGCTTCCGCGACCTTGTCGGGGCTCTCCAGTGCATCGCCGCGCCCTGGTACCAGCGCCTGCGGGTTGAACGCCGCCATCTTGTCGAGGGTATCCGGCCAGTCGCCAAAATGCGCGTCGCCGCAATAACACGCCGATTTATATTCCGCGCCATCGCCTGAGAACATTACTTGCGCGTCCGGCACCCAGGCGACGATATCACCGGCGGTATGAGAGCGGCCCAGATGGATGAGATCAACGCGGCGCTTGCCCAGATAAATTGTCATGGATTTGGGGAAGGTCATGGTCGGCCAGGTCAGGCCCGGAATGCTGTTCGGTTCTTTGAACAGGCGCGGCATTCGCTCATATTCCGACTTCCAGTCTTCCATACCGCGCTCAGTGATCATGGCGCGACATTTGCTCGACGCGATGATTTCGCTGGCGCCAAAACCGCTGGCGCCGAGAACGCGCACCGCATGATAATGGCTCAGCACCACATATTTGATCGGCTTGTCGGTGACACCGCGAATGCGCTCAATGACTTGGGCGGCGGCAACGGGCGTGGCAGTGGCGTCAATCACCATCACACAATCATCGCCGACAATGACGCCCGAATTGGGATCGCCCTCAGCGGTGAAGGCGTAAAGGTCGCGGCCGATTTCCTTGAAGGTGATGGTTTTTTCGCTGAGGTCACCAGATGAGGCAAAGCCCTTGGCCATGTGTCGTCTCCGTTGGGTTGGGCGGGCCGGTTTGCCAAGACCGCCAGTTGTCTTTTTTAGGTTATGGCAACCTGCTGGTCGATGGCGCCGAAAATGGAATGCCCGTCATTATCAAACATCTCAATGCGAATGCGGTCGCCGCCGCGCATGAAGGGGGTTGTGGCTTCGCCCATTTGAATGGTCTCAATCATACGCAGTTCGGCAATGCATGAATAGCCGAGGCCGCCCGCATTGATCGGTTTGCCGGGCGCGCCGTCGGGAGATTTATTGGAGACGGTGCCTGAACCGATAATGGTGCCGGCCGACAACGCGCGCGTTTTGGCGGCGTGAGCGATCAGGGCGGGGAAATTAAAGGTCATGTCGATGCCCGCATCGGGACGGCCGAACAGCTCATCGTTGAGATGCGACACAAGCGGCAGGCAAAGCTTTCCCCCTTGCCAGGCTTCGCCCAGGGCGTCCGGTGTTACCGCCACAGGCGAAAAAGCCGAGGACGGTTTGGACTGGAAAAAACCGAAGCCTTTGGCCAGCTCAAACGGAATGAGCTCGCGCAATGAGACATCGTTCACCAGCATGACCAGCTTGATATGGCAGGCGGCGTCATCCGCGCAAATGCCGGCGGGAACATCGTCGGTGATGACAGCGATTTCTGCTTCAAAATCGATTCCCCAGGCGGGGTCCCGGCAGGCGATGACACCATGGGGTTTGGCAAAGCTGTCGGAACCGCCTTGATACATGAGAGGATCGGTCCAAAACGAGCGGGGCATATCGGCGCCGCGGGCCCGGCGCACCAGTTCCACATGATTGAGATAGGCCGACCCGTCTGCCCATTGAAAAGCGCGCGGCAGCGGGGAATGGAATTTTGTCTGGTCGAAAGGTTTTCCCGCCAGTTGCCGATTGTTCAAGGCGGTGGCTAAAGCCGTCAGCTTTGGCGCGCAGGCGGGCCAGTTATCGAGCGCCTCTTGCAAAGTTGCGCCGATTGCTTCAGCAGACGCACAGCGCGACAGATCGTTGGACACACAATATAGCCGGCCATCGCGGCTGCCGTTGTCGAGTGTTGCCAGTTTCATTGCGCGGCCTCCTTGGACCCGCTGCGCCTCACGGCTTGCCGGTGAAGTTACGTGGCAGATCGCGCCAACATTCGATATAGTCGTCTTGCAGGGTCTCCAGCGTGGCGCCATATTTTGTAAGCAATTGGGGCAGCCGCGTCTCGAACATGAAGGCCAAGGTGTTCTCAAGTTTCACCGGCTGCAGATTTGACGTCACCGCTTTCTCATAGCCAACAGCGTCGGGGCCGTGCGGCAGCATCATATTGTGCAGGCTCATGCCGCCGGGCACAAAGCCCTGTTCCTTGGCATCGTAATTGCCATAGATCAGCCCCATGAATTCAGACATGATGTTGCGATGATACCAGGGCGGGCGGAAGCTGTGCTCGGCCACCATCCAGCGTTCGGGGAAAATTACAAAGTCGATATTGGCAGTGCCCGGCTCGCCGCTTGGCGCGCTCAGGACCGTGAAAATCGAGGGGTCCGGGTGATCGAACAACAGCGCGCCGACGGGTGAGAAGGTGCGCAGATCATACTTATAGGGCGCGTAATTGCCATGCCAGGCCACCACGTCGAGCGGCGATTGTTCAATCGGCGTGACATAGAATTTGCCGCACCATTTGACGGTAAGACGGCACGGCGTTTGCTTGTCTTCATAGGCGGCTTTGGGTGTCTTGAAATCGCGCGGATTGGCGAGGCAGTTCGCACCAATGGGGCCGCGGTCCGGTAGGGTGAACTTAGCGCTGTAATTCTCGCAAATATAACCGCGTGCTGTTTTGTCAGGAAGCGTGACCTTGAACATCATACCGCGCGGGATCACGCAAATCTCTCCGGGCCCCAGCTGCATGATGCCTAATTCAGTGAATATGTTTAGCCGCCCTTCTTGCGGCATGATCAGGAACTCGCTGTCGGCGGAAAAGAAATAGTCATCCACCATATCGGCATTGGCCAGATAGATATGGGCGGCCATGCCAACCTGGGTCAGCACATCGCCGGCCGTGGTCATGGTGCGGATGGCGGCCAGAAAGTCGGCCGGTTCATCGAGCATCGGCGGCGGGTCCCAGCGAAACTGGCCAATGGGTTGATCGTGATCGTTCGGGCAGGGCGCCGATTTCCAAAAGGGAAACTGTTTGGGCGCAAATCGGGTCGTGTGTTTGACGGATGGGCGAATGCGGTACAGCCAGGAGCGCTCATTGGTACCGCGCGGCGCGGTGAAGGGCGAGCCCGATAGCTGTTCGGCATAAAGGCCGTAGGGCACCTTTTGCGGCGAGTTCTGTCCTTGCGGCAGCGCGCCGGGCAGCGCCTCGGTTTCAAAGTCATTGCCAAAGCCGGGCATGTAGCAAAGAGCCATGGGAGAGCCTCAATGGTTGGTCAGTTAACGTGTCGATCTTGGCGAGGGGCATGGCGCAATACCGTCTGTTTGTCTGTTTGTTCTTTCATACATCTAACTAGAACATTGTGCCGGGCAGAAACAGCACCAAAGAGGGCACCAGGACAAGCAGCGCCAGGC
Organism: Alphaproteobacteria bacterium; assembly: GCA_024279745.1. GTDB lineage: Bacteria > Pseudomonadota > Alphaproteobacteria > Rhizobiales > Hyphomicrobiaceae > JAJRRE01. Next base: position 425 of record JAJRRE010000099.1, on the reverse strand, counting down.
GGAATATATCGGCGATCCAGAACGGTGTGACGCCGCGAAAAATTGTTCCCGTGGTGACATCGCCGACAACACCCTTGAGCACAAACACATTGAGCCCGACGGGCGGTGTGATCAGGCTGATCTCGGTGACGACCACCACAATAATACCGAACCACACGGGATCAAAGCCCAAAGAAGTGACCAGCGGAAAAAAGATCGGCACGGTTAGCAGCAGCATGGACAGACTTTCAAACACGCAACCAAGCACAATGTAAACGCCCAAGATCATGACCAACACGGCCATCGGGCTGAGCCCCCACTGGGTTACGAACTGCAACAACCCTTCGGGCAGTCCGGCCAGATTGACAAAGTTGGAGAACATCCAGGCGCCAATCAGTACGCTAAATAAAGTTGCTGTGGTGTGGGCGGTCTCATTCAGCACATTT
>JAJRRE010000004.1 GCA_024279745.1 Alphaproteobacteria bacterium | reverse complement strand
TTTATGTCGGCTGCGTTTCCGGCGCTGTGCCGAAATCAGATTATCTGAGTATAATCGCCGATAGCGGCTTCACAGACATCACTATTAAGGCAGAGCGAGAAATCAAAATTCCGCAAGCTGTTCTGGCGCAATATGCAACCATTGAGCAGATTGCCGATGCGCAGACCCGGGAGCTGAAAATCTTCTCAATTACAGTGACCGGAACTAAGCCGCGCTAATCGCCGCTAATCCCCATTGCGCACAGGCAGATTGCTTTCATGTTGCCTTCATCTGGGCTGAGCTAGGATTACGCTCAATAGGTCACCAGAGCGGCGCGGCGGCGGCCTATCTTGCAATACTGACAAGATAGCGTTTTCAACGGCGCATACTGTTGACTGGGTATGGCTCCGCGCCTAGCATAAGGTTAACAATGATATCAGGTGCGGGCATAGTGGCCCGCACCTGCATTTTGGAATTAGCGGGAGCTTAAAATGAAGAAAATTGCAGCTTTGGTTTTATTGTTTTCGGCAAGCCTTGCCTTAAGCGGGTGTGATTATGTTCCTGATGCCGTTAAAGAATTTTTCAAACCAACAAGCAGCGCCTATAAAAACGGCACGTTCAAGGGCTCGCTGGCGGTGCGCTTCCAGAGCTTTCCTACCGGCGACGGCCAGACCGTTGAACTTGTTCAATTAATTGACGGATATGGTTATAAAGATAGCGCTGGCAAAGAATGGGACGTGCCGGCCGGGGAGATTTCCGACGGCGCCTCGATCCCGTGGGTCCTTTGGTCGATTGTTGGCGGACCCTTCTCCGGCCCTTACCGCAATGCGGCTGTTGTGCATGATTATTATTGCAATACCAGAACGCGCCCTTACCAAGAAGTGCATAAAATGTTCTATGAAGCGGCGCTGAAGGCAGGCACCAGCAAAGGTCTTGCCAAGCTGATGTATATGGCGATTTTGGCGGACGGCCCCAAATGGCCGGCCCCGAAAGCGTCTGGTAAAGGTAAGATGCAAAACCAGGGCTCGATCAAAAGCCGCCTGCCGATCAAACACGCAGCAGCTACGCAAACTAAAATCGATCTATCGAAATATCCGCTGATTTTAGCGCAGGCGGCACCCAAACCCGGCGCCGCTGTGGCAGACCCAAAGACCTGCAAAGAGATGATAGACAAGGTCAAAGTCAATAAAATGGATGCCAAGGCCAAATATAACGAATTGAAACTATGGATCGAGCGGAACAAGCCTAATCTGGTCGACATTCAAAAATGTGTTGCCAATCTGCGGCGGGCTAATCTGACCACGAACTAGCCCACCCGGGGCTGAGCCCTGGAGCGCTTAACGACGATCTGGAAATGCCGCACAACGAATGTTTGTGTGGCATTTCTATTTTGTGCGTCATTTCTGTTATGAATTCGATTGATTTCCCGGTTGTGCCACTCTCGAACATTTATACCCGTAAGGTTCAGCGAACGCACAAACACCCTTGCCCTTTAAAGAAAACCGGTTATAAGCACCAAATCTCTTCGGTCGAAGGCTGATCGGAAGGCCGTGTGCGTTTGCGCGTGCGGTTGCAGCTGGCGTATGCGGTTGCTTTGGACGCGCGTTGCACCAAGTTAACCTGAGCAATCAGGGAACCCGTGCGGCGATGTTCAACATTTCTTCCAGTGTCTTCGCTCTTTCGAGTCGATCTTTTTGAGCCTTTCTTGAGTTGCAACAGCAGCACTTGGCTCAAAAGGGGCTATGCGCCGAAGATAAATTGCCGCCAAAACAGCGCTGTGAAAGCAGCATTGTGAACACGGCTTGACGAGAACAGAAAGGCACTATCCGCATGTCGCTATACGAACATGTGTTCCTGGCACGCCAGGACATTTCGGCCCAGGCGGTCGAAAATCTTACGAAAGAATTTTCCGCGATCATCACCGAAGCCGGTGGCAAAATCGGCAAGACCGAATATTGGGGTCTGAAAACCCTCGCCTACAAGATGAAGAAATCGCGCAAAGCCCATTACACTTTGGTCAACATCGATGCAGAGCCCGCGGCCGTTGCTGAAATGGAGCGCCGCATGGGCCTGTCGACCGACGTTATTCGGCACCTGACCATTCGTGTGGATGAGCATGAAACCGAACCATCGGCGCAGATGCGCAAATCCGACCGGGATGATCGCCCAGGCCGTGGTGGCCGCGGCGGCGGCAGAGGCGGCGACAGAGATCGCGGCGGCGACCGGGGGGACCGGGGTCCCAGAACTCCGCGCCCTCCTCGCGGCGACGCGCCTTCTTCCAACAAACCTGCAGCGGAGGCTTAAGCCATGAGTGGAGCATCTGGAGGCGCCCGGCGCCCGTTTAATCGCCGCCGTAAGACTTGCCCGTTTTCTTCGGACAAATCCCCGAAGATCGACTATAAGGACGTGCGCCTGCTCGGCCGTTATATCTCCGAGCGCGGTAAGATCGTACCTAGCCGCATCACGGCTGTGTCGGCTAAAAAACAACGCGAGCTGGCAAAAGCCATCAAACGCGCCCGCTTCCTGGGCCTGTTACCGTATGTGCTGAAGTAAGCGGCCATTAGGCTGTTTTGGCAGTCAAAGACTATTGCTGAGTGTCATGTTGGACAGTTAGTGTAGACGACTAATGATAGTGCGGCGTGCGGGGCATTTTAGTTTCGCCGCCGCAGACATTTTTGGTGACGTTTTTTTGGTTGGGATGGATAGCCCTTGTTGCATATGGTTGGCGCAGGAATACCTGCGCTGATTTGGGGGCGACATCTCTAACCGCCATTTCGTGCGGGACAGCTCACTATGCCGACTTACATACTCATAGGACTAGGCGCGGGACTTGCCGCAGCCATCATGCTGTTTTCGGCAGCGCAAGGGCCGTCGATCACCGGCTTCATGCTGTCCTTGACATCAATGCTGCCGATTTTTCTGGCCGGGTTGGGCTGGGGGTTTAATGCAGCGCTGATTGCGTCGCTTACCGGCGCCGTGATCTTTGCCGCAATCGGCTCACCGGCAGCCGGCGGCGTCTGGTTTATCTCACAAGCGCTGCCGGTTTTGCTGCTGTGTTATTATGCCGGGCTCAGCCGCGTGGTCGGTCCCGGCGGCTCTGGAAGCGCTGGATCTTTAGGCAGTGCGACCGCCGCGGCCGGCTCCAGCAGCACTACGGCGGCGCGCGCTGCATCAAGCTCATCCCCAGCTGCGCCGACATCCGCTTCTGCAGCAAACAAACCGCTACTGGAGTGGTATCCGGTAGGACATCTGGTTGCGATCACCGGCGTGATTGGCGGTGTTTTGGCCTCCATCCTGCTGTCGCTGATGGGAACGACAGTTCCAGAATTACACGCCAAAATCAAAAGCGTCATGACCGGGCTCATCGAAAAATTCCCGGCACTCGCC
>JAJRRE010000098.1 GCA_024279745.1 Alphaproteobacteria bacterium | reverse complement strand
GGTCAGCGGGTTGATCAGCCGTCCTTTGAAGCCGGCCGCCTCATACATTTTTTTGAAGCTGGCCGGCGTGAAATAATTGACATGATCGGGATAGCGGAAGCCGCACCATTTGCGCCCCATGACCTTGCGATTAATCGATGCAAAATTGGGCACGCGCACATAGATCACGCCGTCGTCCTTCAACACTCGGTGGGCTTCTTGCAATAGCGGCGCCGGATTGGTCTCATGCTCCAGGAATGAGTTGAGCAGCACGCCATCGAAATAGCCTGCGTCACATTCCTTCAGGCCATCGAGTGCTGAGGCATGAATGCATTTGCCGCCGCGCTTGGTCATGGATTGATCCGCCAGCTTGGCCAGGCCCTTGGAAATCTCGATGCCGTAGGGAATGAGCGGTTCAGGCAATGAGCTGCCGCCGCCGCAGCCAACATCGACAATCCGGCCTTTGCGAAAGATCGTGCGGAACAGCTTCAGCCGGTCTTTGCGAAACAGCCGCAGCCTGAGCCGCGTGTTTTTGCTGAGCGTATCCAAAACGGGTTTTTCAGAACGGCGGCGTTCATTCTCTTTGAGGAAATTTTTCTCCCAGGCGTGGTCCTCGACCAGGGCGTCATAGGACACCGGATTGGCCAGATAAACAAAATCGCAATCAGTGCATTTGACAATGTGCCAGTCGGGCGTGGAATAGGTGTCGAGCCGCTTGGCATCATGGCTGGCGCAATGGGGGCAGGCGCGTGGTGTCGGATCATCGCCGACAGTGGAGCTGCCGGTAGGCCCGCCGTCTGGCACGCCGTCTAGCGAGAGTTTGTTTGAAGATAGCTGGGTCATGACACCGGTCCACACTGTTTTCATTGCTGTTCGTCTTAGCCGTCACAACAAAATTTCTGCGAGCGATTAGAAAGTTGCAAATGGATTGGCTATCAGACGTTATTCGGCCGTTGGCGGCTCTTGCTGTTATGGCTGCAGTAGCGCGCTCTTGCAATGAGCGCAATCAGCGCAAGGTTGTGGGGGCGCCATAACCACAAGCCAATTGTCTCAGGCAGTGCCGGACGGCGAACGCCGGGCTTCTTATGGTCAGCGGAACAACTGGTTCAACAAATCCTTGGCTTTGGACTTGCCGCCTTTGCCGCCGCCAAGTAGATCATCGAGCAGTTTTTTCCCTTTTTTGCCGCGCAAAGACCGCCCGATTTTCTCAATCGCTTTAAGTGTTTTTTGCGGGTTGGCGGTCAGGGCGGCAAAATCCGCTTTGACTTTAAGCTTATCCCAGGAGCCGACAATACGGACGGGGATTTCAAGACCGGCAAGCGGCGAATTATTGCCCTGGCCCGCCAGGCTGGCGACAATTTTGGGCTTAACCGTGTAGTTCAAGGTGCGCGGTAGCAGTGACACAACACCCGCCCCGCTCATACGCAAAAACGGGCTGCGCAGACGCATATCGGTATTCTTGGCAACGCCTTTGGTGATTTGGAATGTGCCGCTCAGCTCACTGAAATCGGTGCGCTCAGCCTTGCCGCCATTGAGGTCGCCGATCTGTCCGCTTTGCAGGCCGCGGATGAGCTTGGGAATATTGACCCCGACAAGTGCCCCGTCGCTAAAGGTAAAACGGCCATTGCCAAGCAGAGCCGCGACAATCGATTTTTGGCTTTGGCCCTCACTGCTGACCAGCAAATTAAGAGTGCCGCGCCCATCAATGCGCTCAAACTGAGCGGCATCGCGCAGCAATGGCAATGCGGAAATATGATTCAGACGTATATTGGCGCTTAGAGAGACACCGCCGCGTTTGGGGCGCACGGTCACTGTGGCGTTGCCTTCGCCGTTATATAATTGCATGTCTCGCAGATCGGCGACCAGTTTGCCCTTCACCAGTTTTGCTTTCAGCCGTGTGTCACCGATTTTGATTTGTTTGAACAAGATCTTGCCGACATTGAACGTGAGGTCTGCGTCCAGCTTGGTGAGGCCGCTGGCATCGATAGGGGCGCTGCTCCAACCAGTTGCGGCGCGCTTGGTGAAGCCGCGAACCTGGGTGCCTTGCCTGGCGGCGCGTTCAAGCAAATCGTTAATGTTGGTGGCGCCTTTATTTGCCGGTTTTGATACTCCGATTTTGCGGGTTCCGCCGCCAGTGCCGCCAGTGCCGTCAGCTCCGCTAGTGTTGGCAGTGTTGGCAGCGCCGTCATAGGGGATGTATTTATTGAGATCGAGCACCGACAAATTCAGCCGCGCGCGGATTTTTGGACGCCGCGCGCCGGTTATCAGACTGACATCGCCATTGGCGGTGGCGCCGTCAAAGTGGAGCTTGGCGCGGAACAACTCAATCTGGTTGCCGCGCATCGTTAGAACGCCGCCCAGATCAAGCGCCCCAAAGCCGGCAGATGCGGGTAACTTCACACCCAGCCAGCGGGCCAGATCGCGCACGGAGCGGGATTTGGCCTTCAATTGGCCATCAAGGTCAAGCACCGCTCCCATGGTGATGCCGCCAGTATATTGGGCATTGACGTGGCGCATCGAAATTTGCGTCGATAATTTGGTTGGCCGTTCGCTCAGTAAGGCTTTTAACGATTTCAGTTTGGCGTTAAATTTTATTTTCTCGCCGGTCCAAACCAGATCACCCTTGGTGTGCAGCGGGCTGATAATATCGGCCAGCGACACTTTCAGATTGACCGCTTTAAGGGTTTGGCGGGCGCCGGAGCGATCGTCCCAATAATGCAATGTGCCATTGTCAATTCGCACGTCTTCCAGGCTAAGCCCGGCCAGCATGGCAAGGGGGGAGCGCGCGGCGGCGGCGGCGGTTGAGCCATTGACAAAATCGCGTAGGGCGGGAGGCAGGGCGCTGTTTGGTGCCGCATCGTTGAGCTGACCTTTGGGCCGCGCCTGAGCGTAACGGACCGGTGCAAATATCGGTCTTTGGGTGGCGGCGAAATCCCAACTTTTGCGGCCCTTGAAGTCCACATGCAAATTGACAATTGGCTTTGTCAGAATAAGACGCTCAACAATGATTTGGCGTTGCAGTAGTGGCAAAAGCTTCAAGGACGTCGTCAGCTGCGCCATCTTGACGGTGGGCTTACCCTTCATGCCGGGCGGCGGCGACAAAGAAACATCCGACATGGAAATGCCGATAGACGGGAAAACTGTGAACCGTGTCCCGCCGGCAATGGTCAGATCGCGCCCGGTCTGCGCCTTGACGCGGGTAATCAGCTGATCGCGGATCAACTCGGCTGGGTCGGCGATGACCAAGAACGTGCCGAGCGCCAATACGATGCACAGCACGCCAAGTCCGACATAGGCCAAACTTCGCATGACACTGAAACCGCGTCGTTTTTTGTGCTTTGGCGCAGGGGCGGCAGGCGGTGATGGTGGCGGTGCCGCATAGGTCGATTGTAAATGGCGCGGCTGGAGAGGGGGCTGGTTTGCCAGATGCGGCTGCTGGCCTGAGAGCGTTGGGGCGGGTGATTGATTATGTTGTTGCCTTGGTCGGCCAGGGGCGCCCAAATGCGGCTCGCCGACATCAAGACGCGGTTCGCCGCCATGATGGGGCGCTTGGGCCCGAGCTTGCGGCTGTGCTTGCGGTCGAGCTTGCAGCATGGGCGCCGCTAAATTTGGAGGTGCCAATTCGGAGCGCGGCATGTTTGGTTGTTGTGCGGCCAAATCCGGGTTGCGATGAGCCGGTACTTGCAACGGTGCCGGTGCCGATGCCTGAGCTGGAGCCGGTGCTGACGTAGAACGCTGCACGGGGGCGAGGCCGGGTGGGTCCAGTCTTGCGCCCACAGGTCCTTGGGGTGCTATTGGGGGCGGCGATTGGGCAATGGTTTGCGAACCCGTTAGCGGTGGAGATGGAGCACCCAGCCTGCTACGCAGTGGTCTGAACTCGCGCGCTGGCTCGGCAGGTGAGGCCGCCGGTTGGCCACGTGCTGCACCTTGCGCCGGGCCTTCCAGGTTATGCTCTTGCTCTGGACCTCTTTCAGATCGTAGCTCGCGGTGTTGTTCCAGCTCTTGTTCTAGCTCGTGTTCAGACCCATGTTGAGGGCCAAGATCATGGCCGGGGCGAAGGGTTTGGGGCCCGAGTTGCGGCTCCTGGCGTCGGCCTGGTTTTCGATCATTGGTCATGGCAATTGCCCAATACTGGTTGGCTGTGGCTGGCAGATTATTGGCACACTATAATTCAGTGACGGCCTCACTTATCCCGAGTCGCGGTGCAATTTAGTTGTGAATTATGACCGTTAGAGGCCGTTAATTCCTAGCATGAACATGCTTTTGTGCGCCAGTAGCTGGAAACGGGAAAAACACAATCGCTGATGATGCGCAAATAGCGGCTCAGGGGCGAAAAACAGGAATTTCAACGTGGCGCGACAAACTGATAACCAACTCAGGAGAGGCTCCCTCAAAACACGGGGCAAAGGCCGCAGGCGGGGTACGGGCAGACGTCGCCGACGCACAGGCGGCAGTAAGTTAGGTGTTGTTCTATTGGCCGCTTTGATAATCGGCGGCGTGCTCCTTGCCGATCGTCAGCCGTGGCCGCGACCATCTTTGCCGCCCCGAGACGGCGCACCGCTGAGCCAGGTCACCAGTTGGGGGTATCAGCTGCAACGGGTTGCGACGTCGCGCATCGCCAAGTCGATTGAGCTGCTGGTGATCGACTATTCGAAGGACGGTAGCGATCGGCGCGCATTTAGCCGCGCGCAATTGCAGCGCTTGCGTGATCGGGGGCCGGATCGGCCACCGCGCATTTTGCTAGCTTATCTGTCGGTCGGCGAGGCGGAGAGTTATCGCTATTATTGGTGGCGCCACTGGAATTGGATCAAGCCGGGATGGATGGGCAAAGAAAACGAGGAATGGAAGGGTAATTATCCTGTACAATTTTGGCAACCTGGCTGGCGGTCACTCATATATCGGCCTGACCGCACGGTGCTGGATGCTCTGTTAGAGCGGGCCTTTGCGTGGCAAAAGCCCTATCTGGACCGAATTATAGACGCAGGATTTGATGGTGTTTATCTGGACCGCGTGGATGTGATTGATGATTGGCGGGACGAAAAACGAGGTGTGACTAAGGCAATGGTGCGCTTTGTTGAAAGATTGTCGGGCTATGCCAAGGCGCGCAAGGCTGGTTTCTTGATTGTACCGCAAAATGGTGAGGAATTGTTGCGCTTTGCCCGGTACCGCGCAGCCATTGATGGCTTTGCCAAGGAAGATCTGTTTTACGGCATCGAAGATGATGGCGAGAAGAACGGTCGCCGCGATGTGCGCCGAACTTTGCGCCATCTCGACAAGGCC
>JAJRRE010000097.1 GCA_024279745.1 Alphaproteobacteria bacterium | reverse complement strand
TTGCTCATGGCCCAGCCGGCAATTAGGATCAGCGGGCTTGCGCCGTCTGATCGGGAAGGCATCCCGCGCAGGCGCTCCTTGAATTTCGTTATGGTGGCGGCAGGCAAATGTGTGCTTTCTTGATTGCCCAGCACGATTGCGAGCCAGTTGCGATAGCCAAACAGACCCGCCGTTGGATGGGTCGCAAAATGTTCCTGCTTGGCCTCTTTCTTGCGGCGATAGGGTGTCAGGGAATGCCGCCATTGCCCATAATTGACGCCATAGGTCCGCGTGACATAGCCGGTGACGAGTTGCTCGTCTTGCTGGCCGGTAAGAGCGCAAGGGATCTCATCTGGATTGCGATCAAATTGCAGACGGATGCGCCGCGGCATGCCGAAAAATGCCTGGAGCGAATGCGCTTTGGCAGGGTCGCTCTCGTGGATTTCCTCATTGTTGTTCGACGTATGGGTCTGGGCCAGCCAGGGAAACACTTTGGCCATGTCATCAGTGCCAACGGGACCATCCTGCCCCTCACGCACATTGGCCCAGATGAGATGCCACAAGGACACAGGCTTGTTATCGGCTGTTGGCGGCAGGGCAAGCGTTGTCAGCGGGCCACCGCCGCGCATGGACGTTCGATGGCCGGCCCCGCCGGAGGGCGCGAACTGTTGCAGGGCATAAAGCGCCATAGCTGCCGAGGCGCGCGACAAATGGCTATAGCGGCGGCGGCGCACCATCAAATCGATATTCTTCTTGATCGTGATTTCCCCGGCTGCATCGATGAACAGCCCTTCGATTGTCCCCGCATCTCCCTCCAGCGCATCAAAATCCTGACAAAAGCGCGGGCCCTCGCCATCGAGATTGAAGGCGCTCTCATAAGGCGCAAAGGCCTTGTCCAGCTCGGCAATTGTTGGCGGCTTGTTCCAGGTCTCCAGCCATTCGTCGTCGTCTTCGGGTGGCAGGGCGACACTGAACAGGCCGATCAGCAGCTCCAGGGTTGCGATATTGAGATCCGGGCGCGGCCAGTCGGGAAAGGCAACATAGTTGCCACTAAGGTCTTCGACGATCTGCGCCGGCCTGATCACAGCGCGCGCGCCATCGCGTTGGCGCACAGGTATCCATGCGCCCGAAATGAGATTAAGGGTCATTTTGAGGAAGCCTTGTCTGGGAAAATAAAACTGCCGAACCCCAAAAGAGGGTTCGACAGAAAATCATTATTCTTGGCTGGTTGGTGCTTGCCCGGATTTTTTGACAAGTTCGATAGCGTGCAAGCAATCGGATCGGTTGTAATAGCTCTCTCCATGGGCAATTATCTCGTGATTTGCGGCACGTAGCCGCCAATACCACAGGCCGTCTGAGTGTTTGTTAAATTTGTAATACATGCTACTATTTCCGTTGTTCTGCGCCTTCGGTCCATCGTCCAAAATGCCCGATTGCGCGGCTTCGACGTGGCGGCCCTCAGATAATCTGGGGTGCCGTCATTTTTTTTGTCGAAGGTTTGGATAATTAATTCCTCTATTCGACTTAATTAGTGTGGAATCTTTAATCCCACTTGTCAAGAATATTATGGAAAATTCTGATTATCTGCGTGCTGTGAATCCCTGCGTAAGCGGGGAACAGTTTCCTTCTGAGGTCTTAATGCCCCTTTTCGACGGACCATCCCTGCGGGTGCGGGGAAGTAAACTCAAACATCCACCAGCTCGAGGCGTTTTTCTATTCGATCAAGCCGTTCATCAACGCGATCAATGCGCCGCTGCAAACCGACGACTGCCTCCTCGGTAGACGTAATCCGCTTTTTCACGTCATTAACATCGAATTCCATGCGCTCGATTGACGAACGAATGGCTCTCAAATGTTCAAGAACTAGATTTTCAGTATCGTTTGGCTTGCTCACTGGCTCTTTCTAAAATGGAGCGGACAATGGTAATTTAGTTGATGCTGTTGCCGATGTCTATCCCGCGCAACCGATGGCTGCCAACATGATCAGTGTCGATCCGAATGAGGTAGCAAGGTTCTCATCGCCGCCAAGGTGATCGAGCAAGCCCTTGATCTGGATAGCTGAGCTTAATGTTTTACCAGCCCTCGCGTCCGGTCATAGTGCAAGTTCTGCCCGGCGCCGTCCTTCCAGTCGAGTAGCAAGCGGCCGTCATCGTTGACAATGGCCACAAGCATATCGCGCTGCCATTTTGGCCAGGAAACGCGGTGGGTATCGATGGCGTCGCGCCATTGGTTTGCTACGTCAGCCCCATGCAGCCAGGTCTGACGAATGCTAAGTTCAGACAAGGCCCAGGCGCGCGCTGTGCCGCGTGCATTGCCTCCCTTGTCAGCGGCTAAGTCACAAAAGGGGACAATCGCACCACCTTCGATGCGCGCCAGCCGCAAGGTGACGGTCGGCTCGCCAAGGCGAGTTTGAACAAGCGCTTCGTTAAGCCAGCTCCCCTTGTTACAGTAGCCGTCCTTGAGCTCCAGCAGCGTAAAACCGGCGGAGCTGCGCATGCCCATTTCACAGCCATAAGCTTCATTTTCCTTTTGCATCAATGGCGTCGGCGTCTGCATGTCTTCCAGCTTGCCATAGACCTTTTCGATCAGGCCGCGCAAATCTTCAGGCGCACGCCAGCCGCCGCCTGCGGCATCGGGATTGTCCAACAAGGCTTTGACTGTGCGCCATAGCAGCGCGTGATTGGGATAGACGAAGGCGCCTCTGTGGCCGAGATTCTCCAGCCATTTGCTGTCATCGACCTTACCGGGATCGGGCGACAACAGCAGAAGTTTTGGTCCCTCCACAGGGCGTTGATCGGCGGGGCGCTTGTCCATATGTCGCCACAGCCGGCCGGCGCGCTGAATAAGAAGGTCAACGGGCGCCAGGTCGGATACCATCAGATCAAAATCCAAATCTAAAGATTGCTCAATCACCTGCGTGGCCACAAGAACGCGGCCATGCCGCTCGCCGGTCTTGTCGTCCTTGCCAAACCGGCGGACGGCGGCCGCTTCGATCTTCTGCCGGTCACCCATGGCAAAACGGGCGTGAAACAGGTCGGCATTGATGCCCGCTTCGCGCAGCAGCTCTACTGCTTCGATGGCGTCATCGACGCTATTGCGCACCCAGGCAACGGCGGCGTCCTGGTTCGCCGCATCCTTGATCCGCTCGACGACAGTTTCAACATCGCCCAGCCGCTCTGCCGACACCGTGCGAACCGTATGAATTGCCGGCTTGATTTCTCCGGCTGCTGGTTCGCAGACGCCTTCGGCGCTGGCTATCGTAAGAAGTGGGTAAGCGGCCTTGGCCTTGGCTTGGTAGTTCGACTTGACACCCAGGCCCTTGCAGAAGGCCTTCACCAAATCTTCCCGCTTTGCCGAAGGCAGCGTGGCCGACAAAATAATGGCTGAACCGCCAAGTGCGCTGTGAAATTCAAGCAGCACTTCCAGCTCTTTCGACATATAGGCGTCGTAAGCATGAGCCTCGTCAACCACCAGAAGGCGCTCAATCAGCCCCCATAAACGCAAGGATTGAAATTTAGACGGCAGAACGGCAAGCAGCGCCTGATCGATGGTGCCGGCGCCCACCTCGGCAAAGAAGGCCTTGCGCCGGTCATCGGCAATCCAGGCGGCACATTGCGCGGCGGTTTCTTCATCGTCGCCTTTGAGCTGCGCCGGTTCCGTGAAAGCGGACAGTTTGACCTCATCAAAGGCTTCGGACAGCGCCGCCTTGCCATGGGCCAGCGCCAGTGAGGGTTTTTCGCCATCCGCATAGAAATTGAGATAGGCCTCTTGCATGCGTGCAAACATGGCGTTTGCCGTGGCCATGGTCGGCAGGGCGAAATATAGCCCCGAAGCTTTGCCCTCCAGCATCATGCGATGGGCGAGATATGTTGCCGCTTCGGTTTTACCCGATCCTGTGGCGTCTTCGATAATCGCCAGCATGGGACCATCGGGCAGCACGATGTCGCGCACTGCTGCCTGCATCGGGCGCGGTGTTTCAATGCCGAACAGGGAGTTCAGGTCCGCCCCCTGCCGCAGGGGCGAGGACGCCAAGCCGGCAGCCTCGACAGCTTTTGCAGCGCGCGGCCGGGCGATCTTTTGCCAATAATCTGCCGCCGACAGGTCTGGTTTGTGATAGTTGAAACTGTCCTGATTGGAGCCGAGCCAGTCGGCGCAGACAGTGAGTCCCGCGAGCCAGAAGGACAGCGGTCGAGCCAGCTTCTGTTTGAGCCAGGGAATTTGCGGCGGATTAAAAAGGCTGGCTGTGTCGATCAGAAATGCGCTGGCGGCATTGCGGCATTGATCGCATATTTGATTGGCGTTGATGGTGTTCTGCTCGGCTGGCGGCACGCCATGATGCCCGGCAATGGCGGCGATGATATTATTGAAACCGTAAGCGCTGGCAGGTTGTAACATGCACCTCAACTGATCGGCTATCACTCCGTCCCGCTCAAGCAACAGATCATAGCTGAGCTGCCAGTGGGACGCCTGAGAAATTTCGTCCGGGAATTTGCCAAGTATATCGGTTGGCCAGTGGTCTGGTGCCAGCGCTTGAAAGCTGCGTGAGAATTTGCCGATGTCATGCAGCGCGATCACGAATATGGCGAGCCGCTTGAGATCATCTTGCGGGATTTGCAGACGCGCCGCCATACGTGCCAGACCGCTTTGCCGCTGGGCCAGCAGACACATAGCAACTGCCGCCACGTCAAGGCTATGATAGGCAGCGGGGTGAAAGAGGCTAGCGGCTCCCTCAGTGGCATGTGCTTTGCCCCAGAATTTGAGATAGCGGGGCGGTTTTTGGTGTGGCATCAGATGTCCTGCGATCATTGCATGATAACGGCCCTGCCCAGTTTAGACTGGACTTTACCGTTTGTCGTCAAGCGGGGCACTTTATGTCTGGCAGCGACCGTCAATGGCGCTGTGACCCTTTCATTTGATGTTGCCCGGATTATTGGCGGTTGCCGGACATAGGCACTGCTGCGCGGCTTTGCCGCCATGGACGCCTCACTTGTGCTCACATTTGAGTTCTCAGCTTTGCCAATCGCGCGTTGCGCCGGTCTATAGGGGTTTTGGCGATATTATCGATATTTGGACATGGATCGGTGCCATTGTGATTTTTGGCGCTGCGGTTTATATCGCCCATCGAAAGGTTTTGTTAAAGCGTAAGCCGGAGCGGGTTGAGTAAAAAGTCCGCCCCAATAAGCCGGCCGGCTTTATTCAGGCCCTGATGACGCTGATCCTGGGGCTGACCCCGGGCCCGGCGGCTGGGGCTGGCGGTGAAGTCATAGCTGGGATTGGCGGTAATGTTCGGCAACAGAGAATTCGGCAATAATATGAGGTCGCAATGAACGATTATATGACGGGAGAAAAGATCGCAGGCGCCAGACGTCACCGGCCATCCGATCATCCCAGCGTGGACAATGGCAAAGTTGGTGTGCTGCTGCTCAATCTGGGGACGCCGGACGGAACCGATTTTTGGTCAATGCGCCGCTATCTTAAGGAATTCCTGTCCGACCGCCGGGTGATCGAAGATACCTCGCCATTATGGTGGGTTATTCTCAACGGCATTATCTTGACCAAGCGGCCCGGTCCCAAGGGCAAGGACTATGAAACCATATGGAACAAGGAACGCGATGAAGGGCCGCTGAAAACCATCACGCGCAGCCAGGCTGAAAAACTGTCGGGCGCCTTATCCGATCTTCCCAATGTGATAGTCGATTGGGGCATGCGCTATGCCAATCCCTCGACCCAAAGCCGCATCGAAGCCCTGCACGAACAAGGCTGCGAGCGCATTTTGCTGGTCCCACTATACCCTCAATATGCCGGCGCGACCACGGCAACGGCTGCTGATCAGGCGTTTCGCGCGCTGATGAAAATGCGCTGGCAGCCCTATGCCCGCGTGGCGCCTGCCTGGTATGACGATCCGGTTTATATTGGCGCCCTGGCGCAAAGCGTGAAGACCCATTTGGCGGGGCTGAACTTTGAACCCGATGTGTTGATGACCACATTCCACGGGATGCCGCAAAAATATCTCGATGCAGGCGATCCTTATCATTGCCAGTGTCTCAAGACCGGGCGGTTGCTGCGCGAGGCGCTCGATTGGCCGGAAGACAAATTCGTGTTGTCCTTCCAGTCGCGCTTTGGCACCGATGAATGGCTGAAGCCCTATACGGATGAGACCGTGACCCGGCTGGCGAAAGAGGGCGCTAAATCTCTGGTAATGATTGCGCCGGGCTTTACTGCCGATTGTCTGGAGACACTTGAGGAGCTTGAGGTCGAAAACCGCGAGTATTTTGAGGAGAATGGCGGGCAGTTATTTTCTTATGTGCCGGCTTTGAACGCTTCAGAAGAGGGGATGCGCGTTATTGAAAGCGTGGTTCGGCGCGAATTGATGGGCTGGGTTTGAGACGCTGCTGTTTAGGTCATCAACAAAAGACAAGCATTCATCAAGGTGATTTCAAATAATACATCGCCAATGCTTAGTGCAGTTAATAAATAGTTAATTTTCAGGAATAATGAAGCGAATATGTATCGCTAAGATCTAATTAATAATGAGGTGTTAATGCTACGTTCACCATATATTTTTTCTCATAGCCTACAAAACAAGTCAAGAAATCCTATATAGCTTGGATATGGGTCAATTTACTTGAAATAGAGAATTCATTAGGGAGAGAAAAATATGTTAGGTGATTTAGCCAGCGGGCTGAGTGTGACCGCTCTTATATTCGTTGCGGCGATTGCTATGGTTTTGTGGTCAACGATCAAGATCGTGCCGCAAGGATATAATTACACCGTCGAAAGCTTTGGTCGTTATACCAGAACGCTGACGCCGGGCCTGTCGATCCTGATGCCGGTGAAAGAGCGCATCGGCTACCGGATGAATATGAAAGAGCAGGTGATGGATATTCCCAGCCAGCACGTGATCACCCGTGACAATGTGGTGGTGCGGGTTGATGGTATTACATTCTTTCAGGTTTTGAGCGCGCCCAAAGCCGCTTATGAAGTTGATGAGCTGGAACTGGCCATCTCAAATCTGACCATGACTAATGTGCGTACGGTGATGGGGTCAATGCTGCTCGATGAGCTGTTATCCAACCGCGACCAGATCAATACGCAGCTATTGCATGTGGTTGATGCAGCAACTGAATCCTGGGGCGTCAAGGTTACGCGTATTGAGATCAAGGATATTGAGACGCCGCCCTCGATGCAAGAAACCATGGCGCAACAAGCGGCAGCCGAACGCGATAAGCGCGCGCAAATCCTGGTGTCGGAAGGCGCACGCAAAGCTGCCATTCTGGAAGCTGAAGGTAAGAAAGAAGCTGTTTTGTTGGCCGCTGATGGGCGCAAGGAAGCAGCGTTCCGCGACGCCGAAGCGCGTGAACGCTCCGCCGAAGCCGAAGCTAATGCAACCGCGATGGTGTCAAAAGCGATTGCGGAAGGTAATGTGCAGGCGATCAACTATTTTGTCGCCAATAACTATGTGAAGGCGTTGGAAGCGATCGCCAAATCGCCGAACCAGAAAATTTTGATGATGCCGCTGGAAGCGTCGGCATTGATCGGCTCGCTCGCCGGTGTCGCAGAAATTGCCAGTGAAGCCTTTGGCGGTAAAAATAATAGTGGCTCAAACAGTTCAGGAAGCCGAACCGGTCCCAAAATATAATGGCGGTATGTTGAGCCGCGCGCTGATAGAGGTCTGCCGGTGAAGGGGAGGTTGTTTCTTCGCATCGGCAGGCTAAGCGGGCTAAGCAGGCTGTCGGCACGGTTGTTGAAAAAAGAATAATCATCACCTCAATTTCGAATGTGTTACGGGAGCCAAAGTCGGATCAATTTTGAGAAGCACTTTCGCAACAAGCTGAAACAAGGAGGGGGAAATCTATGCAAGCGATATCAAATTTTTTTGCAGATTTAGGTTATTGGAATTGGATCATTGCCGCCTTTGGGTTGGCCATGCTGGAAATGGCTATACCGGGTGTGCATTTTCTATGGTTCGGCGTGGCGGCGTTGTTAGTCGGTGCGCTTACGGCGG
>JAJRRE010000096.1 GCA_024279745.1 Alphaproteobacteria bacterium | reverse complement strand
GGACCTGTCCCCGACAGCCCTTCGCCGCCGAACGGCTGGACGCCAACCACGGCGCCGATCTGGTCACGGTTAACATAAAGATTACCGACCCGAGCATGCGCGGCAACAGTATCAGCAACGCTATCAATACGGCTGTGCAAGCCAAGCGTTAGACCATAGCCACTGGCATTGATCGCCGCGCAAACGTCATGGATCCCCCCCGCGCGGTAACGGATCACATGCAGGATTGGGCCAAAGACTTCACGCTCCAGCAAGGCCAGATGATCGATTTCATAGATGGCCGGCGAAACATAGGTCCCTGGCTCGCAATGATCCGGGACAGGGCCGTTATAAAGCTCGCGCCCAATCGATTGCATTTTGAATTTATGCGCATCGAGAAATTCTTGCGCCGCTTCGTCGATTACCGGCCCAACGTCTGTGGCATAGTCGAGCGGATCACCGATATCGAGCGCTGCCGTGGCGCCGATCAACATTTCAATGATTTCATCGGCAATATCGTCCTGCAAAAATACAACCCGCGCCGCCGAACAGCGTTGTCCGGCGCTGTCAAAAGCCGAGCGCACAAGGTCGCGTACAACTTGTTCCGGCAGAGCACTTGAATCGACGATCATGGCATTGATGCCGCCGGTCTCTGCCAGAAACGGAATAAGGGGCCCGCGCCGTTTTGCCAGCTCTTGTTGAATCGCCCAGGCGGTGCTGTTGGAGCCCGTAAAAGCAACACCGGCAATACGCGGATCTTTGACTAAAGCCGCGCCGACATCGCCCCCGCCGGGCAATAACTGCAGCACATCGGGCGGCACGCCGGCTTCCAAGAAGAGCTGCACGGCCAGGAATGCAGTGAGCGGGGTTTGCGCAGCGGGTTTTGCTAACACAGGATTGCCAGCTGCCAATGCCGCAGCGATCTGGCCGGTGAAAATAGCAACGGGAAAATTCCACGGTGAAATGCACACAAACGGACCGCGCCCATGCAGGCTCAAAACATTGGTTTCGCCGGTTGGGCTTTGCAGGCCTTGTGGCGCTTCCATCAGATGGCGCGCCTGAGCAGCGTAATAGCGCAAAAAATCCACAGCTTCGCGGATATCACCTTGCGCATTATCCAGCGTCTTACCTGCCTCGCGCACAATCACCGCGCATAGTTTAACCCAATCGCGCTCCATCAACTCGGCGGTGCGCTCCAGGCAAGCGGCACGCGCCGCCGCTCCTAGCTGATCCCAGGCGGGAGCCGCACCCGTAGCGGCTGTCACTGCCGCTTCGATGTCGGGGGCGCCCGCATGCCGTACCGATCCAATCCTTTGGCGCCGGTCATGGGGGCACAAAACCAGTGCTGCGTCTTCGCCCTCCACTAACGCCTCGCCAATGACGATCGGTCCGGCGGCATAGGTCTCCTTCAGCGCCTCGGCGATTTTCTCTTCCAGCTGGTTGCGTACAAACGGCTCACTCAGGGCCACTGCGGCGGCGGCTTTGCGCTCAGGCAAAAAGATATCGCGCGGGCTGGGCAAAGCCGGCGCGGCGGCATCAGGTGTCATTTCGCGTTCCAATTGTGCGCTCTCAACCGGATCGCGAATAATGTCCTCAAGCGGCGCGGCATCATCTGCCAATCGGTTGACAAAAGAAGTATTGGCGCCGTTCTCCAAAAGGCGGCGGATCAAATAAGCCAGCAGATCTTCATGGCCGCCCACGGGCGCATAAATCCGGCACGGCTTGTCAAGTTTTTCGGTGCCAATTACTTCGCTGTACAGCGCCATGCCCATGCCGTGCAGGCGCTGAAATTCGAACGGCGTCCGGCCTGCCGCCACGCAAGCGGCCGCCACACTATGCGCATTGTGAGAAGCAAATTGGGGGAAGAACGCCGCCGGATCAGACAGTGTGAAGCGCATCGCCGCCAGGTAAGACACATCGGTGTGCAATTTGCGCGTGAACACCGGATAGCTGTCGAGCCCGGCCATCTGCGCCCATTTAATTTCGCTGTCCCAATAGGCGCCTTTAACCAGCCGTAACGGGATGCGCTTATCGCTCGCCGCCGACAAGCGTTTCAGCCAGCGCAATGTCGGGATCGCCCGCTTGGAATAGGCCTGCACCGCTATGCCAAAGCCTTCCCACTGCGCTAGCGTTTCATGCGCGAACGCCTCGCCAAACACCCCCAATGTCAAATCAAGTTTGGTTTGCTCTTCGGCGTCGATTGTGAGCATCAAGCCGTTATTCGCGCACGCCCGCGCCAGTTCAATCAGCTTGGGCAACAATTCGCGGCGCAACCGCTCTTCCTTGCCCGGCTCAAAGCGCGGATGAATGGCCGACAGTTTTACCGACAGACTGGGGCGCGTCATCAATACATCACGGTGCACACTTGCCAGCGGGCCGGCTTGGCTGCCGATCGCTTCGACCGCGCTCATATATTTTGCAAAGTAAGCATCCGCATCGGCCTGTGTCATCGCCGCTTCGCCCAACATATCATAAGAAAACAGATAGCCCTGCGCTGCATAGGAGGCTGATCTGGACAAGGCTTCATCAATACTGCGCCCGAGCACGAATTGTTTGGCCATCATTTTCATTGCATGGCGCAGGGCATTGCGAATAACCGGCTCCCCCGAGCGCGCCACCAACCGTTTCAGCGCGCTGAGCGGATCGGTGCCTGCCGCGTCTTTCAGCTTCACCACTTTGCCAGTTAGCATCAGGCCCCAAGTCGAGGCGTTGACAAACGTCGATGGCGACTGTCCCAAATGATCGGCCCAATGTCCCTCGCCGATTTTTTCTGCGATCAGCGCATCGGCGGTGGCTTTGTCGGGAATGCGCAGCAGCGCTTCGGCAAGACACATCAACATCGTGCCTTCTTCATTTGTCAGGCCATATTCATGCATTAAAGCGTCGACACCGCCTTGCGTAAACCGCCCATCGCGCGCCGCCCGTGCCAGACTTTGAGCGATCTTGTTGATCCTCGCGCGCTCATCAGAAGTATAAACCGCCCGCTCGATCAACTGGCCCATAACGTCCTGTTCGCTGGCCAAATGATAGGACGCAATCTCTTCACGCGGCGGCAGGCCGGCCCGCTCCTGTTGAGCAAGCTTGTGATCCTCGACCGTCGGCGCTTCCCAGATTTCGCGCATGATCGTCAACTCCTGTGGTGGTGGTGCAGGCAATTAGTCATACTAGCCCGTGCCGTTCTGACGCGGACCTGTCGTTCTGAAGTGTTGGCGCTGTGCCCTTTGGCGGTTCTATCATAGCAAAACACTATACCGTGCCGCCATAGCTTGCCCCCATATCTTGCCGCCGCGCGACTCATTTGGCCTGAGCATAAGCTGCCTGCCGACTTGATGAAATAGCTGAGCACATCTTTAGCTGCTCATTTTGGCAAAAGCCAATTGGCTTGATCTCAGCGAATTGATATGGTCGATTCGAGGTGTTTAGCCGCCCTGCAATCCAAGCGGATCGCAACGGCAAGAAGACCAGAAAGTTTCGACATTGAGTGATAGAATGACCGTCATCCGTAAGCTTGCAGCACTGCGCAAGCAGATCGCAATCTGGCGCTCCAGCGGCGAGACCATTGCCTTATTGCCAACGATGGGCGCGCTGCATGAGGGGCATTTACGGCTGGCGCGGCTGGCCACAAAGAAATGTGATCGCGCGGTTGTCTCGATTTTTGTTAATCCGGCACAATTTGCCCCGCATGAAGATCTGGCCCGCTATCCGCGCGATCTAAAGGCCGACCTGGCGCTGCTGGACGATATCGGCATCGATACGGTCTGGGCGCCGTCGCTCGCCCAGGTCTATCCGGAAAACTTCGCCACAACCATTGTTCCCGCCGGTGCCGCACTTGAAATGGAAACGCAGTTTCGCCCGCAATTCTTTACCGGCGTTGCCACCATTTGCACTAAACTGTTCACCCAGGTCACGCCCGATATCGCCATCTTCGGTGAGAAAGATTATCAACAATTGCAGGTCATTCGCCAGACCGTGCGCGACCTTGATCTACCCTTGAAAATAATCGGCGCCCCAACTATACGCGAACGCGGCGGTTTGGCGATGTCCTCGCGCAATGTTTATCTGAACGCCGAACAACGCGCTTTGGCCCCGATGCTTTATGCGCAAATCAAAACCATCGCCGGCAAGATCGCCGCAGGAGGCCGCATAGGCCCGGCCGCTGCCAATGCCGCCAAAGCCCTAACCAAAGCTGGCTTTAAAGTCGATTATGTCGAAGTGCGCGATGCGGCAACGCTTGGCGCTGTTAAAACCAGGGGTGATCGCCCGTTGCGCGTGCTCGCCGCCGCCTGGCTCGGCAAAACCCGCCTCATCGACAATTGCGCGGTGAAGTAAAAACGCGCAGCGTTATTTGGTCGTCCCCAGACTTTACTATTCCTCATACGCCCATTTGTCGGGCTGCCCTGACTATTGCGCGCCATCGGGCTCACTCTCATAACCCAATTGCGCGTTGAGTTTATCAATGAGATCCACGGCGGCATGAGGAATATTTGTGCCCGGACCAAACACGGCAACGGCGCCTTCGCCGATCAGCGTCGCATAGTCCTGCGGCGGGATCACACCGCCAACAACAATCATGATATCGGGACGTCCCTCAGCTGTCAGCGCCTGCTTAAGTTGTGGCACCAGCGTTAAATGCCCGGCCGCCAGCGACGATACGCCAATCACATGCACATCATTTTCCACTGCCTGGCGCGCCGCCTCATCGGGGGTCGCAAACAGCGGACCGATATCGACATCAAAGCCCAGATCGGCAAAGGCCGAGGCGATCACTTTCTGGCCGCGGTCATGGCCATCCTGCCCCATTTTGGCGATCAGAATGCGCGGGCGGCGGCCGTCATTTCGTTCAAAGGCTTCAACCTTCGACATTACGTGACACAAGCCTTCGTTCATTGTTCCGATCTCCGCCCGGTAAACGCCCGACACCGCCTGCGCCTGCGCCACATGGCGCCCATAAGCGTCTTCAATTGCCGAGGATATTTCACCAACAGTTGCTTTGGCGCGCGCCGCATTGACCGCCATCTCCAACAAATTTCCTGTGCCGGAGCGAGCCGCCAGGCTCAGTGCCGCCAATGCCGTGGCCACATCTTCGTCACTGCGCTCGGCCTTCAGCCGTTTCAGCTTGGCTAATTGCTGCACGCGCACGGCCTTATTGTCCACGCTCAACAGATCCAGCGGCGTCTCGTCTTCGACCTTGAACTTATTGACGCCGACAATGGTTTGCCGACCGCTATCGATGCGCGCCTGCGTGCGGGCGGCGGCTTCTTCAATGCGCATTTTGGGAATGCCCGCTGCTATCGCCTTGGCCATGCCGCCCAGCGCTTCAATTTCTTCGATATGCGCCCAGGCTTTTTGCGCCAGATCATAGGTCAACCGTTCGACATAATGCGAGCCGCCCCAGGGATCGGCAACCCGGCAGGTGCCGCTCTCCTGCTGCAAAAATATTTGTGTGTTGCGAGCGATACGCGCGCTAAAATCCGTCGGCAGGGCAAGCGCTTCATCCAGCGCATTGGTATGCAAAGACTGCGTGTGGCCTTGCGTCGCCGCCATTGCTTCAATGCCAGTGCGCGTCACATTATTAAAAACATCCTGCGCGGTAAGGCTCCAACCAGACGTTTGGCAATGGGTGCGCAAGGACAACGAGCGCGGGTCTTTGGGCGCGAACTCGGTTTTGATCAGTTTGGCCCACAGCGCCCGGGCGGCGCGCATCTTGGCAATCTCCATGAACATATTCATGCCAATGGCCCAGAAGAACGACAGGCGCGGCGCAAAGGCGTCGATGTCGAGCCCCGCCTCCACACCAGCACGCACATATTGGACACCGTCGGCCAACGTATAAGCAAGCTCCAGATCCGCCGTGGCACCAGCTTCTTGCATATGATAGCCGGAGATTGAAATCGAATTAAACTTCGGCATATGTTTTGAGGTGAAGGCAAAGATATCGGAGACAATGCGCATCGACGGCTCCGGCGGATAGATATAGGTGTTGCGCACCATGAACTCTTTCAAGATATCGTTCTGGATTGTACCCGACAGCTGCTGAGGCGTCACGCCCTGCTCCTCGCCGGCCACAATGAACAGCGCCAGGATCGGCAGGACAGCACCGTTCATGGTCATGGAGACGCTCATCTCGCTCAAGTCAATACCGTCGAACAAAGTGCGCATATCATAGATGCTGTCAATGGCCACCCCGGCCATACCAACATCGCCGGCCACCCGTGGATGATCACTGTCATAACCGCGATGAGTGGCCAGATCGAAGGCAATCGACAGCCCCTTTTGC
>JAJRRE010000095.1 GCA_024279745.1 Alphaproteobacteria bacterium | reverse complement strand
CTTGGCGAAACCGCATCGGGCAGCTCATTAAGTAATTGCTCGGCGCGCTCAATCGCGCCTTTCATACCCTTTGCCGCGGGCGTCAGTTGCAGCTCGGCGCCAAAATGGGTCAGTAATTTGCGCCGTTCCATCGACATCGATTCTGGCATGGTCAGGATCAACCGGTAGCCGCGAACAGCCGCCACAAAGGCCAGTGCCACTCCGGTATTGCCCGAGGTCGGCTCGACTAGAACGGTCCCATTCTTGATCAGCCCTTGCGCTTCCATGTCGTCGATCATGGCAACGCCGATCCGGTCCTTGACCGAATTCACCGGATTAAAGAATTCCATTTTCATCAAGATATCGGCTTTGGAATTAGCTTTCTTGGCGATCCGCGACAGGCGAACCAGCGGCGTATTGCCAATCGTCTCGGGCATGTTCTCATAGATTTTCCCGCGGCCCCAGGATTGATTGTTCTGGATCGTCGTAATTTTTGTCACCTCGTTCATGGCGTTTATCCCTGGGTAATTTGGTCTGAAATGGCGGCAATCGTCCAACATACGTTGCTGATGCTAGTGAATTAGTCGGCAGTGCCTTATTGGGCGCGACAATTGGCGGCCAATAAGGGAGCTTACTTGCGTGGTGGGCCTTTGCGATTAGCGACTTTTTTCTTGACGGTTTTGCGTTTGCGCGGCGGCGATGATGTGGTGGACTCGCGTTTTGCGGCTAAAGAGAGTTTAGCCGGTTTGGCGACGCGGCGTTTGGATTGGGCCGGCTTTCGTTTCTTGGCCGTGCCGGCTGGCTTGGTTTTAGCGCGTGTTGATTTGCTTTTCCTGGCGGTTTCAGGTGCCGTTTTTTTGCCGCCTGAGCCGGCAGTTTTTCTGATCGAAGCAGCCGCTTTACCAGCCGCTTTCGCGGTGCCGATTGATTTAATCGCACTTGCTGCTGTGCCCGTCGATCCAAAGCCACCGGAGCCGCGTTCGCTGTCGCACAAGCTTACAACATTGACCAGATTGGCCTGGCAAACCTGCGCCAGCACCATCTGCGCGATGCGCTCGCCGCGCGTGATTGTGAATTCGTCCTGGCCATGATTGATGAGCAGAACTTTGACCTCGCCGCGATAATCACTGTCGATTGTGCCGGGCGCGTTCAACACCGTGATGCCATGGCGCATGGCAAGGCCGGAGCGCGGGCGGATCTGTGCTTCAAAGCCCAGTGGGATCTCAAGCGCAAGGCCGGTCGGCACAAGCGCGCGCGCGCCAGGGCGCAAAATAATGGTTTCGTGCAATTCCAGGGCAGCCGGCAAGTCGACGCCAGCTGCACCGGATGTCTGGTATTGGGGCAGCGGCAGGCCGCGGCCATGAGCAAGCTGCTGCACGCGAACCTTGGTGCGGATGGCGCGCATTTTGGCAGGTGTGGTGTTGCCGGGTTTCACGATGCGCCTACCTTTCGTTCAAGGGAGGTTTGCCCATCAATATGTTTGGCGATTGCCTTGATCAGGCGCCGGGCGACGTCGCGCTTGGACATTTGCGGCCAGTCCTCAATGCCCTCTTGCGTGAGAAGGTGGACCCTATTGTTATCGCCGCCCATAACGCCGCCCATAACGCCGGCTGTGTTCGCACCACTCGTTTCATCAGCATCAACCGAGACATCATTGGCAACAATCCAGTCGCAACCTTTCTTGTCCAGTTTGGCCTGGGCGAATTCGATCAATCGATTGGTTTGCGTCTCGGCGGCAAAACCGATGACGAGGCTTGGTCTATCTTTCTTGGCCTTGGCGATATTTTGCAAAATATCTGGATTTTCAACCAGGCGCAGTGCGGGCGCATTGGCGCTGGATCCCTTGTTCTTCTTGATCTTGTGATCTGCCGGGACATCAACGCGCCAATCTGCAACCGCTGCCGTGAATATGGCAATGTCAGCAGGCAGCGCGGCGCGAACCGATTGCAGCATGTCGCGCGCGGTCTCAACATGATGGATGGCGACACCGGCGGGGTCGGGCAGGTTTGTCGGCCCGGCAATCAAAGTGACGGTGGCGCCCGCTTGGGCAGCCGCTTGCGCAATGGCATAGCCTTGCTTGCCCGAGGAGCGATTGGCGATGTAGCGCACCGGGTCAATTGGCTCATGGGTTGGTCCGGCAGTGATCACGATATGCTTGCCGCGCAATAAGTTGCCACTGGCAGGCCCAGTTGCTGGACCGGCGGCAGGAGTGGGCGCGCGCTGGCGCTGCAACTGCTGGTCAATTGCTGTCAGCAAACTGGGAAGATCCGCCAGCCGCCCCTCGCCCGCTTCGCCGCTTTCAGCCATTTCGCCGTGAGCGGGGCCAACAAAGGCAATGCCGTCGCTTTTGAGCAGCTCGACATTGCGGGCGGTTGCGCGGTGCGCCCACATTTTGGGGTTCATCGCCGGGGCCACAAGGACAGGTTTGTCGGTTGCCAGTAAGACGCAGCTGGCCAAATCATCGCCATGTCCGCCGGCCATTTTGGCGAGCAGATTGGCCGTGGCCGGGGCGACAACGATCAGGTCGGCCTCGCGCGACAAGCGAATATGGCCAATCTCCTGTTCGTCATTGAGATCAAACAGATCGCTGTAAACTTTGTCATTGGAGAGCGCGCCAAGCGACAACGGCGTTACAAACTGCATGGCGGCTTTGGTCATGACCACGCGCACGCAGGCGCCGCGATCGCGCAGGGCGCGGATCAGCTCAAGACATTTATAAGCAGCAATACCGCCGCCAACAATGAGGAGAATTCGAGTGCCGTTCATAGTTGAGCCGTTCAAGAGACCTGACCAATGGTTTCAACGCATTACAGTGGGGCCAGCATAACCTGTCGGCGCAGGCAGATCAGCAGGGAAACTGCACTTTGGATGAAAATAGTGTATGCGCCCTGCGGTCCCTGCAATGGCGGGAAAATTGTTCTGTGGAACGGTGTTCAATTAGTTTAAATTGGCGCAAATTGGGCGTAACCAGCAATAGTGCCAGGTGGAAACTAATACCTGGGGTTGCGGCAAATGCTGCCCACGCCATTGGGGGATGGCATGGACAGCACTTTTGGGTCGCTAAAGAGAAATCATGATTTTCAGCTGGTTTCACCTGACGTTTGACTGCCAGCGATCGGGGGAGTGGGGGCGTTTGCGATCACTGGTGCGATCAGGGGAGGGGCTGAGACGACCTCCTTTCTGTTGGGCTGAACCGGCGCGGGAGCGGCGGCTCAGACATTGGGTGAGAGCGGTACTGGCGCAGGCAAGCCTGGCGGTGTAGCGGCCAACACTGGCGTTACAACTATCGATGACGGCGCTAATGCAGGCGCGTTTGAGGTTGGGCGCCGCCTGGGCTGCGGAGGGCTGAGCGAGCAGGAGTGAGACGGCGAGGGGAAGCGCGCTCAGGGCCAGCAAGGGAGCGGGGAAACCAAAATTGGGGAATACTCGTTTCATCGCCTGGCCCTGTTACGCTTTAAACCACTGTCGTCATCGGATAGCTATTGGTCGCGAGGGGCGCGCAAAAGGTTCAAGGAAGTTTGGAATTATTTATCAGCGATTTGATTGCAGCCCGATTGCAGGTCAAGCCAGCCAGCGCACGCCGGGCATTTCAGCGGGCCGGCGCTTTGGTATATTGGCTGATCGAAGGGAAGCGGGAGGTATCAAGCCAGCCAGCGCGCGGCGGCCAGGGCAACGAGCGCCAATGCGCCAAGCCAGATGGCAAGGGTTCGCGGCCGGTCGGCGCGGGATTGGGCGTTTGCCAGCCGGGCAATCGTGGCCTCATCCAGAGCAATGCCGTTGCGCGCCATATCACCAAGGGCCAGCGCTGTGTTTTCCGCCTGCGCCAATAGGCTGGGCACACCCGACAGGAATTTTCCCATATCACCGGCGCCGTCGCGGGCGTCTTTCAATAACCCGGCCGGGCCCAGATTGTCCTCCATCCAGGCGCGCGCGACGGGTTCGGCGGCGGACCAAAGATTAAGCTCCGGGTCAAGACTGCGCGCCACGCCTTCAACAATAACCATCGACTTTTGCAGCATGATCAATTCGGGCCGCGTCTCCATGTCAAACACTTCCGTATAGGCAAACAGCTGGCCTAATAGATCGGCCATGGAAATCTGATCCGCCGTGCGCCCGTGAATGGGCTCGCCAATCGCGCGCAGGGCCTGGGCGAAAGTGGCAACCGAATGATGCGGCGGCACATAGCCCGCTTCGAAATGGGCCTGCGAGGCGCGGGTATAATCGCGGGTGATCAGCCCGTGCAGGATCTCGGCCAGGAAGCGGCGCTCTTTCGGGCCGAGCCGCCCCATAATGCCAAAATCAACCGCTACAATCTGCCCGCTCGGGTCGACCAGCAAATTGCCCTGATGCATATCCGCATGGAAAAAACCGTCGCGCATGGCGTGGGTCAGGAAGGCGCGCAGGATTGTCTGTCCAAGCTCGCGCAGATCAAAGCCCTGTTCTTTCAGCGCCGCAAGATCGGAGATTTTAGTGCCGTCAATCCATTGCAGCGTGAGCACCCGTTTTGCCGTGCGGTTCCAGTCGACTGTCGGCACACGAAACGGCATATCGTCATTGGCGATATTGTCGGCCATCTCGGAAATCGCGGCGGCTTCAAGCCGTAGATCCATTTCCAGCTCAGTCGTGCGTTTGAGTGTATCGACAATGGCGACGGGTTTGAGGCGGCGCGACGCGGGGTGAAAGCGCTCGACCAGCGAGGCGGCGAAATAATAGCTGTCCAGGTCATGACGAAAGCGCCGCTCGACATTCGGGCGCAGGATTTTCACGGCGACGTTTTTCGTCGTATCGTTTTGATCGGTGGCGGGATCGGTTTCGGTGGCCGCCGTTACGGCGGGATCAGTAACGGTGGCCTCGGTAACGGTAGCCTCTGTCACGCTGGCGCCTGTCACAGTCGCCCCTGTTACAGTGGCTTTGTGAACCTGCGCAATCGACGCGGCAGCGATGGGGTCGGAAAAGTCGCCAAAGTGATCTTCCAGTTTTCCCGGCAAGGCAGCTTCAATGGCGCGCCGCGCTTCGCTCATGGAAAAGGGCGGCAGCTTGTCCTGCAAATGCGATAGATCCTGCGCCAGCTCTTTGCCGATGACGTCGGCGCGGGTGGCCAGAAATTGTCCCAGCTTGATGTAGCTTGGTCCCAGCCGGTTGAGCGCATCGGCCACCCGTTGGGCCTTGGGCTGGCCGATGCGAAAGGGCGCGGTGATCAGGCTGATCGGCAGGGTCGCCAACCGGGCAAGGTGCAGGATCAGCGGCACCTTCATCCCCTTGGGCACAAAGCGCACGCCATGCTGAGCCATCACAATGCCGGCTCTGCCAAGCCGCAATATATTCATCAAGGCAGAGGCCATATTGGGGTAAATCCTTGGGGAAAAGTTGCGGCAGGGCAGCGCGGAATAGTTGAGACTGGCTATACGGAACCGCAAGAAAGCCTAACGGCAAACAAATCGCCTTTTAAGTGGGGAAGGTCAAGTCTGCTTCCCTCAAAGTGTTAAATCTGCGCGCCAGCCAAGATCTCGCTTGCCAGGCTAAATTCGCCAGCCAGAATGTATGGCTGCGACGCCGCCGGTCAGATTGCGGTAGCTCACCTGGCCGAAACCCGCCTCCCTGATCATGTCCCTGAAGCGCTCCTGATCGGGGAAATTACGGATCGATTCCACCAGATACTGGTAAGGTTCAGCCGCGCCCGCTGCCAGTTTGCCCAGCTTCGGGATAATCTGGAAGGAATGGAAATCATATAGCCGGTCCAGCATCGGCACCTGCACTTGCGAAAACTCCAGGCACATGAAATGGCCGCCCGGCCGCAGCACCCGGTAGGCTTCGCGCAGGGCCTGATCGATATGGGTGACATTGCGAATGCCAAAGGCGATTGTATAGGCATCGAAAGAGCGATCGGCAAAGGGCAGCGCCTCGGCATTGCCGGCGGTGCAGGTGATCTGATCGCTCAAGCCCGCCTTTGCAACACGCTTTTTGCCGACGCCCAGCATTTCCGGCGAGATGTCGCATAATACGGCGCGGGTACTGGGCCCACCCGCTTTAACAACGCGCAAGGCGATATCGCCGGTGCCGCCCGCCACATCAAGTAGCTCAAAGCGTTGAGCGCTCTTTGGCGGGCCCAGCCAGGTGACAAAATCGGCTTTCCATAGTCGGTGCAAACCGCCCGACATCAGATCATTCATAAGATCATAATTCTCGGCGACCTCGGAAAAGACTTCATTGACCTTGGCCTGTTTGGCCTGCGGTGCGATCGTCTCAAAGCCAAAGCGCGAGGAGATTTTGTCTGGTGAATTTGCTTGCATCATGGGATAAGCATAGCGCCAATCTTGGTGCTGCGCTATGGCGGAAGCACCGGCGACCCCCGCGCTAAATGTCACGTAAAACCTTCCAGGGGTTGGCCTGGATCGTGATCGGTTGCAGGGCTTTGATCCGGTAAACCAGTATTCCGATTAATCAGATTACGAGTGAGCGCTGCATCATGCCTGAATTACCTGAGGTTGAGACGGTGAGGTGCGGGCTAGAGCCGGTCCTGGTCGGGCAGACGCTCAAATCTGTCATCCAGCGGCGGCCCAATCTGCGCTTTCCCTTCCCCGACGATTTCGCCAAAAGACTGACCGGGCAGACCGTGACGTCCTTGCAGCGGCGGGCGAAATATCTGCTGGCGCATTTGTCTGGCGGCGAAGTTCTGGTCATGCATCTGGGGATGAGCGGGCGCTTTACCATCGAAGAGCCGCCGACCACAGCGCCGAAAAACCGCTCTGGCAAGGCCGCCCAAAATGCCGCCAACAAGAAAGCTGCTAAAAAACCGGCAAAGAACCGCCGCGAACAACAGCAGCGCGCTGAAGACAAAGTAACTCCGGGCCAGTTTGTGAACGGCGCAGCATCCGCCGATCACGCCAAGCACGACCATGTGGTGTTCGAAACAGTCAGCGGTGCGCGCGTCATCTATAACGACGCGCGGCGCTTTGGCTTTATGCTGCTGATCGGTGAAGAAGATCTGCCGCGCCATAAAATGTTCGCGCAACTGGGCCCCGAACCGCTGGGTAATGAGCTGCACGGCGCCTATCTGGCGAGCGTGGCGCGCGGGCGCAAATGCGATCTCAAAGCCTTTTTGATGGATCAGAAAAACATTGCCGGGCTGGGTAATATCTATGTCTGCGAAGCACTGTTTCGCGCGCGCCTCAGCCCCGATCGCAAAGCCTCCACATTGGCGACGAAAACCGGCAAACCGCTGGCGCGCACGGAGCAATTGGTCGGCACAATTCGCGCGG
The DNA here is from genome assembly GCA_024279745.1 of Alphaproteobacteria bacterium. Taxonomy (GTDB): domain Bacteria; phylum Pseudomonadota; class Alphaproteobacteria; order Rhizobiales; family Hyphomicrobiaceae; genus JAJRRE01. The sequence continues at coordinate 6,424 of JAJRRE010000095.1, read as the reverse complement.
TGCTCAATGAGGCAATCGCGGCGGGCGGCTCAACCTTGCGCGACTATAAAAAGACCGATGGCTCTTTGGGCTATTTTCAACACCGCTTTGCGGTCTATGGCCGCGAGGGTGAGCCATGCAGTTCGCCGCGTTGCTCAGGCGGTATCACGCGCAAAGTCCACGCTGGCCGGTCGACCTTTTACTGCCCCAAATGTCAAAAATGAACGGGTATGTTTTTAGTGCAGTAGCGTGTTCAGGCCGGTTCCCGCGTCTTCTGCAATGAGTTAAGGCCTTGAAAAGGCGAGGCTAAACAGTTTGTTTCGCGCAAGACGCCAGAAGCACTTGCGCGCTAGGGAGAATTGCTTATTTTGCGGCGCAGCAAATCCGTCAACCATCACTTCTTGCTTATCTGCCCCATACCGTTCGGAATCTGTCAAATGAAGCGCCCGTTTGCGCGCTAAATGCGGTATAATAGGCCGGCAGACGGGGGGGCGTCGACCGAGCATAGGCCGTTCGTGCGCTGATTGGAATTTGCGGGATCTATCGAGAAAGTCACATTATGTCTTTTAATAATCTTATCGTCGAAACCCGTGGTCATGTCGGTTTTGTGACGCTCAACCGGCCCGACGCGCTGAATGCGCTCAATAGCGAACTGATCGAAGAGTTGAACCGGGCACTGGATGGGTTTGAAGCCGACAAGGAAGTTGGCTGCATTGTGATCACCGGGTCGGAAAAAGCTTTTGCTGCCGGCGCCGATATCAAAGAGATGCAGGACAAGAATTATATCGACGCGTACAAAGAAGATTTCCTCGGCTCGTGGGACCGTATCACGCGCTGCCGCAAGCCGGTGATTGCGGCGGTCGCTGGTTATGCGCTGGGCGGCGGCTGCGAGCTGGCGATGATGTGCGACATGATCATTGCTGCTGACAGTGCCAAATTCGGCCAGCCGGAAATTACCCTTGGCGTTATGCCCGGTGCTGGCGGTACGCAGCGGCTCACGCGCTTTGTCGGCAAATCCAAGGCCATGGATATGTGCCTGACGGGCCGCAACATGGACGCAGAAGAAGCTGATCGGGCCGGGCTGGTTTCGCGTGTGGTGCCCGCCGATACGCTGATTGATGTGGCGATGAAAGCGGCCGAGAAAATCGCATCTTTCTCCCTGCCTGCCGTGATGATGACAAAGGAAGCCATTAACCGCTCCTATGAAACGACGCTGAATGAAGGCGTACGGTTTGAGCGGCGCATGTTCCATTCGCTGTTCGCCAGCGAAGACCAGAAGGAAGGCATGAGCGCCTTTGTCGAAAAACGGCGCGCCAATTTCAAAAATAAATAGGCCGAGTGCCTGAGCCGGTGAGCGTCTGTGTTGGTGATCCCCTGAAAATCGGTTGGACAAGGCTGGTTGAACAAGGCCGATGGAAGTTAGCGAACTTAATGGATGAGCAGGTCCGAAGAACAAGCAGGTCTAAAGAAAGAGTGGGCCCGATAAATGATTGGCGTTTTTGATTCAGGACATGGTGGCTTGACCGTATTTCGGGCGCTGGTAGCGCGTTTTGAAACGGTGCCCTTTGTCTATCTGGGCGATCATGCCAATGTGCCCTATGGTAACCGGCCGTCCGATGAGGTGGTCGAATTAACCCGCGCCGGTGTCGAAATGCTGTTTGAACGCGGCGCGCAGCTGGTGCTGCTGGGGTGTAATACGGCGACTGCCGTTGCAGCGCGCACCTTGCAGCAAAACTGGCTACCGCAAAGCCGCTGGGCTGGATCTCACAATGTCGTTGGTATTGTCGCGCCGACCGTTGAAGCTGCCACGCAGACCGCCTGGAGCCTGACCACACCGCAATTCCCGCAAAAGTACAATACCGACGTGATTGCCGTTTTCGGCACCGCGCGCACAATCAAGTCCGGGGTCTACCAAGAAGAAATCCGCAAACGCTGCCCGAAAGTGACGGTCGTGCAGCAGATTTGCTCCCAGCTGGTCAGTGCCATTGAAGCGGGCGCTGGTGAGGATGAGCTGAACGCGCAGGTTAGCGCCGGTGTAGCTGAATTGCTGGCGCAAACGAATGGCCGCCCGCCGCATAGTGCCATTCTGGGCTGCACGCATTTCCCTCTGGTTGAGCATCTGTTTCGGGCGCATCTGCCGGACTTTACGCGCATCCTGTCACAGCCCGATGTGGTTGCCGACAGCCTGGAAGATTATCTGGGCCGCCACGGCGATTATATCGGCGCTCCCCAGGGCGGAGCATCCGCGATGCCGATGCCGGCGCCGCAATTGCTGACCACCGGCGATATTGATCACGTCAACACAACCGCCCGTATTTTATGGCCTGAAGCGCCCGCTTTCACAAAGATTGCCGCCAAGGGTTGACCTTCCAGCTGCAGGAAGGCTCATGTCTATCTGAAATGATGGCTTTTAGCGATAAAGCCCAGAACATCAGGATGGATAACATGGCAAACTTCTATGGTGCGGCAGAGCGGCTGGGACGCTGGTTCCCGGCCTTTGGCCCAGAGACGGGAAGCGGCGGCGGGTCATGTTGCGGCGAAGGCCACAGCCACGGCGAAGGCCACGACCACGCCGGCCACGGCGAGCGCGACATGACCACGGCAATGGATGCTGGCGCGGCAGCGGTGGCGGCGGCCAAACCCGAAGCGGGCAAGGCCATCGATCCGGTCTGCGGTATGAGCGTGACCATCGAAGGCGCCAAACATGTGTTCGAATGGGACGGCGCCACGCATTATTTCTGCAATCCCAAATGCAAGGAGCGTCTGGCCTCCGATCCGCCGCGTTATCTCGACCCGGAAGTGCGCGCCGCCGCTGAAGCGGCTGAAGCCGCCGATGTGCCCGACGGCGTGATCTATGGCTGCCCGATGGATGAAGGCCAGGAGCAGGACGAGCCGGGTATCTGCACGATTTGCGGCATGGCCCTGGAGCCGATGGGCGTGCCCCAGGCCGATAGCGGCCCCAACCCGGAACTTGTCGACTTTATGCAGCGTCTCAAGGTTGGCCTCATATTCACCATTCCGCTGCTCATTATTGCCATGGGTCCGCTTGTCGGTATTCCGGTGCATGAGTGGCTGGGCGCGAAGGTCGCGCAATGGATTGAACTGCTGCTGGCCATCCCGGTTGTGCTGTATTGCGGCAAGCCGTTTTTTGAGCGCGGCTGGATGTCGATCCGCACCGGCAATTATAATATGTGGACGCTGATTGCGCTGGGCGTCGGCGCCGCCTTTGCCTATTCGATTGTGGCGACCTTGCTGCCCGGCCTGTTCCCGGCTGAGCTGAAATCGGCTGATGGCATTGTCGGCGTTTATTTCGAAGCCGCCGCTGTCATTATTGTGCTCGTGCTGGTCGGGCAAGTGCTGGAATTGCGCGCGCGCGAGAAAACCGGCGGCGCTTTGAAAGCCCTGCTTGAATTGTCACCCAAGACCGCGATCCGCATTTCCGTTGATGGCTCGGAAAATGAAGTGGCGCTCGATGATGTGCGTACGGGCAATAAACTGCGCGTGCGTCCGGGCGATGGCGTGCCCGTGGACGGTGTTGTTGTTGAGGGCACATCGTCAATTGACGAATCGCTTTTGACCGGCGAACCGATCCCGGTGGAAAAAGGCCCCGGCGCCTCTGTTACCGGCGGCACCATCAACAAATCCGGCAGCTTCATCATGCAGGCCCAGCAGGTCGGTGCCAAAACCATGTTAAGCCAAATCGTGGCGATGGTTGCCGAGGCGCAGCGCTCGCGTGCCCCCATTCAGCGCTTGGCGGATATGGCGGCGGGGTATTTCGTACCGGCGGTGGTTGCCGTCGCGATCCTGGCGTTCTTTGCCTGGCTGTTTCTTGGCCCGGCGCCGGCACTGACCTATGCCATTGTCGCGGCAGTGTCGGTGCTTATCATCGCCTGCCCCTGTGCGCTTGGGCTGGCCACACCGATGTCGATCATGGTGGCGACCGGACGCGGTGCACGTGAAGGTGTGCTCATTAAAAATGCTGAAGCGCTGGAGCATTTCGCGGCTGTCGATACCTTGATTGTCGACAAAACCGGCACGCTGACCGAGGGTAAGCCCGTGCTGTCCACGGTGCGTGTCTTTGATGGCGTTGACGAGACGCGGCTTCTAGGGCTGGCGGCCTCACTGGAGCGCGGCTCGGAACATCCGCTGGCTGAAGCGATTGTTACCGGAGCCAAATCGCGCGGCGCCCAGTTGACCAAGCCCGACGCGTTTGAAGCAGTGGCCGGACAGGGCGTGCGCGGTACGGTTAGCGGCGTGGCGCTCATGCTCGGCAATCAGGCGATGATGCGCGCGGGCGATGTCGATACCAGCGCCCATGAAGCGGATGTGGCGCAGCTTGGCGCCAAGGGCCAAACGGCAATGTATGTGGTGATGGATGGCAAACTTGCCGGCATTATCGCGGTTGCCGATCCGGTCAAGGAAACCGCCGCCCAAGCGCTTGATGAATTGCGCGCCTCGGGCCTGAAAATTGTTATGGCCACGGGCGACAATGAACAGACCGCTAAAGCCGTGGCCTCAAAGCTTGGCATTACGGATGTCCACGCCGGCGTTATGCCCGCGGACAAAGCCAAGCTGGTGAGCGCGCTGCAAGCTAAAGGCCGCACGGTTGCGATGGCCGGTGACGGCGTTAATGATGCGCCCGCCCTGGCCCTCGCCGACGTTGGTATCGCTATGGGCACCGGCGCCGATGTCGCCATTGAAAGCGCCGGTATTACGCTGCTGAAGGGCGATCTTAAAGGCCTGCTGCGCGCGCGCCGTCTGTCTCAGGCGACCATCCGCAACATCAAGCAGAACCTTGTCTTCGCCTTTGGCTATAACACCATCGGCGTCCCCATTGCGGCGGGTGTGCTTTATCCGGCGTTCGGTATCTTGCTGTCACCGATCATTGCAGCTTTAGCCATGAGCCTGTCATCGGTGTCGGTTATTTCCAACGCACTGCGTCTTGGCAGGCAACGGTTCAAGTGAGCATTCTTTGACTTCATCATCCTCAAGTCCAGTCCCCTCTCCCTATTCTTGATGGGGAGAGGGTGAGGGGCAGAAAAATGCGTGAGGGGCGGCGCCAGCAAGAGTGCGTGAGACTTTGATCGGTCATTTCATCGACAAGCCGCTGTGATGTTCGTCACGGGGCGGGGTCTTGCTTTGCCAGAAGCTGTCCGAACTGGGCCATGGCTAAAATGACATGCTCCATTTCGCGTCCCAGTGTCGTCAAGGTATATTCGGTTTTTGGTGGGATGGTTGGAAAGACTTCGCGTATCACCAAACCATTGGCTTCCAGAATTCGCAGGCGGTTTGCCAGTATTTTTGGGCTGATCCCGAACAGGGCAGATTGCAATTGTGAATAGCGGCGGGTGCCGGCCAGTAATTCCCTGACAATCAGCGTTGTCCATTTTCCAGACAAGATATCGGCTGCAAGTTTTACCGGGCATTCCGGCGTGCAATCAATACCCGGTTGCAGCGCATCTTCACCCCGCACCTTGTTGGAAGTTACTTTCATTTTGGTAACTACTTCCCTAATTGAAGTCCGGCAATTATCTATGATTTCCTAACATTAAACAATCAATTAGGGGACATCAAAATGAAACTCTTCAAAGGCCTGTGTTACGTGATCGGCGTGGCACAGCTTATACTGGGGGCATTGTATCTGTTCGCGCCCCAGGCGTTTATCGCGTGGCAGGGGCTGAGTGCAATCGGAGCGGATATTGGCTATCCTTTTGCGATGCTGGCCGGCCGGTTTATCGTTTATGGTGTGGGAATGTTTGTGATTGCCAGTGATCCGGTCCGCAATCGGTTTTGGTTATTTGGCATGATCGCCATTCAGGCTTTTGATCTGGCGGGCGGTTTATTCTACACGCTTAGTGGAACGGTTGCTCTGGAGCATTCTGCTTTTCCAATGTTCAATGCGACCTGGATCATTCTTGGACTGTTCTTTTTGCGGCAAGCGACGACCGAGGAAAAACCCGCATCACCCGCGTAAGACGCGTAAGACGTGTCGATCGTTGTCTCGCCGCCGTCGCGCATTTTTCAATGGTGGGCGCTGGGGTACTTGCAAAAGACCATCGCGGCTATACTGTTTTGTAAGCGCCAAATGGGGGGCGACCGCCGCCGCCAGCACGTTGATAGCCCTCTCCCCGGTTAATCGGGGAGAGGGCTCAGCCGCCAAAATTTCCGTGCAGGGCGGCCCCCGTGAACAACGCGTGAAGTGCTGCGCTACAGGTTTTGCATCCCTTATTTGGTGAACACAAATCTGAGTGTCACTGGCGATGCACGGGCGATGCTTGGGAGTTTTGCAAGCTCCATCAGTTTTGAAATCCCGGCGTCAATGCCTGCAGCCTGCATCGACAGCATGATCATTTCGTCAGTTGTGACCATCATCTTGTTAGCTGCCAGGCGGGCGACAAACATATCGGTTTCAATGGGAACAGATTTGCCGTTCAGGTTCAGCGTG